>WTFZ01000186.1 GCA_011523835.1 Synechococcus sp. CO36386bin_29
GCAGCGCAATTGCTCCCAGACTCTGACCAGCGCCACAGCTGGGAACGCCTGGCGGCTTTGCTTGAACGAAAAAAATTCAAACAAGCTGCATCGCTTCAGCAAAAACTCCTGAGCGACCCATCTGACCTAGCAGAAAATGATCTGATCAATCTGCTGAACCAATGGCTCTTAGCAGAGCGCTATCAACAGGCCCTCGATCTGCTCCATCCACTGCTTACTTCGATGCAGCGGCGAGGAGAACCTCTGACGGCCCGGCTGTGCTGCGCTATGGCCGATCTGCTTGAAAAGCAAGAACGCTTCAACGAAGCTCAGTCCTGGTGGATGGAAGCACACAAGCTTCAACCCCAGCAGGTTTGGCCAGTGATGCGACTCGGACATCACGCCCTCCGTCAACAGCAGCCAACGTTGGCTTTTCACTATTCGAGACAAACCCTGAAACGCGATCCTGGGCATGGATTTGCTCCTGATCTTCGACGCCAAGCGCTCCAGGCCATGGGAGCCGAACGCTCCCTGGCCTTGCTGGATGGTAAGGAACCACCCGGCTTACCGATCTCTCAAACATGTCCACCACTACCCGCTGAGTGTTTTCAGACCTGCCGAAAACTTGCTTTGATTTCCCTGGAAGATCCCACTGTTCTGAAGGAGTGGGCCGAGCAACTGAACACCACCAAGACAAATCAGTCATCCCTGCATCTCATCAACAGCCGCGACCCCCTTTGGCTGGAGCAACAGGCCCAGAGCCTTCTCCCTGGAACACGGATCGATCTGTGGCCCAACTGGGACCCTCAACGCCACGCCGATGTTGACCTTGTTCTGACCGCAGGTTCAGTCAAAACAGTCCCGAACACCAACGCATCAATCTGGCATTACGACGACGACAGGAACGTTTGGGAAGGCCAGTGAGAGAGCAGTCGTTGTCAGCGGTCTGGAAGTCCATGAGGCATCAGGCTCGACGCGGAAATCTCCAGGGAGCCCATCTGCGGATCCTCCAACATGCGTTCCATCGGAAACCCAATTGGCAGCGTCTTGATCGCTGGCTTAAGCCACTCCTCACGGAAGCTGTTCGTTCAGCCGACCAGCAAACCGCGATCCTGCAGACGGGCACCTGGCTACGCCAGATCCAGCAATTTGAGCGCGCTCATCACTGCCTGGAACTTCTGAACTGGCGGACTGCAAAGGGCCACGCCTGGCTGGAGCGCGGCCTTGTGCTGCAGCAACTCAATCAGATCGATGCAGCCCAAAAAGCCTTCAGACGCTCCTGCCGTGATGGAAACAGCTTTGCCGTTGCTTGTTACCACCTTGGATTGCTTTATCGCTCCACAGGAGAATTCGATCAAGCCGCACGCTGGTTGCTGCGCTCACTCAAACGGGATGCGGACCCCGCTTATGTCCACACCGTGCTCCAGTACTGCCGCTGCAGCAACAACATGCTGCGTCCCATCGGCAGGTTTTACAAACGTCTCCACCAACGGCATCCCGAGCGTGCCCTACCCCTTCAGCAGTTGAGCTTTTACCAGCAGCGCCAAGGAAACCTTGCTCAGGCTGCTGTAACAGCCCAGAAGGCCGCCCGGCTGGAACTTGGACCGCGCGCCGGCTGGCTGGCCGACGCAAACTTGGAACCAACACCCCCTGAATTCCTGGTGCTGGGCGTTCCCAAAGGTGGTACTACATCGCTGTTTGCCTGGTTACGCCATCACCCCCTGATCTGGGGTCACCCGCGCAAGGAACTGCACTTCTTCGATGGTGACTATCACTTCGGAGACCAGTGGTATTGCGCTCAATTCCCACGATTTCAACAAAGCAGCGGAATCCTGCGAGGCGAGGCCACTCCGACACTTTTCAGCCATTTAGAGGCCCCAGCGCGAGTCTCGCAACTGATTCCGAAGGTCAAGGCACTGGTTCTCTTGCGCGACCCCCTCGGTCGCGCTGTGAGCTGGGTCCAGCATCTGCAACGTCTTGAGGGACTGGAAGGAAGCGTGGAGTCCTGGCTGAGCCAGGAACTGGCATCACTGCAGTCACTCGATGCCGAAACGCTGAGCAAATCGGGCCGGATCGGCACTGGCGCACTCCAAGACAGTCTTTACGATCTCCACCTTCAGCGTTGGCGATCAGCGCTGGCCGAGTCCGATCAACTCCTCGTGATCTCAAGTGAACGACTCTTCTCCGATCCACGTTCCCAGCTGAGCGCCGTGCTGGAGTTTCTTGGCCTGGACTCCGATCCTGAACCCTGGATGGATGCCTGGGTCGCCCGCAACGTCAACCCAGGACGCCGCATCAAGCTGCCCAAAACCCTCGAATCAGAGCTGAGAGCCTTCTTAGACAGCCAATGTCAGCAATTCAAAACAGAACAAGGCCCGTCACCAGTGGGATGGTTCGCGTAGTGCATACCAAGCGTTACAAACCGAGCGGTTTCCTTTAATTTCGGACCGAAGCATTTCCCCTTCAAAGTGTCCGTCTTTATTCCACCCGTCGCGGCGTTGAACGCTGCGACCTCTCAAAATCCCGCTGCGGGTTTTGAGAACGCTGTTCTGCCTTCCAACGGCGACCAGTTCGTGGTCACCGACCCGACCAGCAGCAATGCCACTCCCAACGTGATCGTTGGCACCGGCGGTTCTACCTTCAACGTGGCTGCCGGAGCTGAAAGCTCCAACATCTGGCTCCTCGGCGAAGCCACCGACACCATCATCGTTGGCAACGCCACCGATGCTTCCGGTAACCTCCTCAGCGGCGCTGGCTCCTCCTTCCAGGTGGATTCCGAGTTCCAAGGCTCTGTGATCGCCAACCTTGAGGGCGCCATCACTGACGGACCAACCGTCGACCTGGCGACCGAAACTCAGTTCGGTGGCACCGTGGCCGATGCCGCTGGTGGCGTGATTGAGGGAGAAGACGGTGCTGAGCCCCTGCTCGCAGGTGAGTTCTCCTACTACTTCAATGGTGGTGCTGGTAACGACCAGATTGAAGGCTCCCAGGGCAGCGACTTCATCCGTGGTGGCGCAGGTAACGACAACATCGACGCCGGCGCTGGCGATGACTTGGTTCGTATCGGTTCTGGCGATGACACCGTCGAGCTCGGCGCTGGTGCCGACGTCCTCTACTGGACTGTTGACCAGTTTGAAGGTGATTCAGTGAACACCATCCGTGACTTCACCAGCGGTGAAGACACGATTGCTATTGAAGCTGATGTGTTCAGCCGTGTTGAAGTTGAGTTCGCTGAAGGCAACCAGGCTTTCACCGTGACTCTTCTGAACGAAGCAGGCGAAGTCGAAGGAACCACTGTTGTCGTCTCCGAAGGCGATGCTTTCGACTTCCCCGACGATTTCGCGATTGTTTGATTCAGCATCAACAATCAGATTTCGCTTTCACGAGCAATCATTTCAAGGGTGCCAATGGCACCCTTTTTTGTTTTCAAAAAAGGATTTCGCCCTGACACATTAAGGTGACATTGCGATCCTAAAGATTAAGTTGATACAATTACATCACGCGATTGCGCACCTTTGCTTGATCCGCTCATCTCGCAAAGCCAATCACAGGTGGCCTCAAATAATCCAACAATTCATCAGGATCCACCAGAGACACTTGTCCGCCAGCGACAAGCAAAGGATCCAGCATTTGATTCACATTGCTTTCCATTAGCCATCGCTTCAGGAATGGGCAGCCATCCAACAACAACGGGATCGCCCAGTAGTGGGCCGGAGAAACGTAGTTCAATGAACTCAAACCGGTACTCAGCAGCTGATGCTGAATCCAATGGGATGCCTCCTTGGAACAGTGCAGCTGAAGTTGCTCCAAAAGCTGCGCACTCGCCAATTGAGCCCGCAGCCGACTCACCGGGTGAAGAGCACGCAAAGAAACACCCTGATTGAGAAGTAACTGTGACAACCCGATTTCTCCTTCGCGGATGGCAATCGTCATGCCTCCCCAGCCCGGATAGGTAGCCCAATACGACTGCCACCAGGGTTGTTGCAAAACCGCGCCAGGTAGATGCAAGGCATAGCTCTGCAGGTGATATCCGTTCTGAAAGGAATCACTGAAACCCAGCACTGAGTCGTCCCGGGCATCTAGAAAACGAGGCCAGCTGCTTCCTTCAAGGTCAACCACTGGATAAACACTGTCATTGAGCATCAGCAGGCGCTCGATGTTCTCCGAAAGACCACGGGTCCGTAGCAGCAGCCAACCGTCCTGAAAGGCACCGAAATCACGTCCCTCATTGCGGCGTCGAAGCCAACCGATCTCCTGTGCATCACACCAGGCCAGTCCTGCTGAATCCAGATGATCGCTCAGGAGCAAAACCTGCCAGCCGCGCTCGCGAAGATCAGCCAGTTCACGACGAATGCAGCGCTGCAACCAGCCCCTTGGATGGAAATGGGAGAACAGAACCAAACGATCGAGGCTGGACGAACCCGCACCCGGCAAGCGCACCTCCTGAATGCGATCGAGGGCATTGATCGCATTCAGTCGATCCCGATTACGGCGGGCTTGCAAGGGACCCATCAAGCGCTGCCATCCGCTGCGACCGCAATGCCAACCGAGCCTCAGATTGCGCTTCAGAACACTCCGAACCCCCATCAGATCGGCTCCTCAGTGAAGTAGTGCCCTGGCAAGAAAGCTGTGCCTGTGTTCAAACTCGTGGCATCAGTCCGGAAAGCCTTGCCCGCGAAACGCTCGGGAACAAATCGGAAGTCGATGCTCGCGACCGACACTCCTTCACGATTCAACGGACAACCATGCAAGCGATCGATGTGGTCGAAAAGAATCAATTCTCCAACCTTTAGCTCGAGAGGATCAAAACAGTGACTGCCTGCGTCCCGCTCTACATGCAAAGCAGCACTGCCCTCCATAACGGTAAGTGCGCAGATGGCGTTGAGTTCGTATCCGCTATGCCCGAAATCGGAATCGCGGTGGTAATTACCAACCCAGCGATTTCCCGGCAAACCAAAGCGATACGTAGGAACGCGTTGAACAAAACAGGGCTCCCCGATCACGTCGACCACACGCCGGCAAAGTGCTTGATAAAGCGGTTCATGCTGTGCATGTTGCGCGTAGAACCGTTGATGGGTCTCCGTGGTGTTGTCAGACCCGGGCAAAAACAGCGGATAAGGACCAACGTGTTCATGCAAGGTGGCCAGGGGCACGCCAATTGAGCCAGCAACAGCAGCAGCGAACTCGATCCCCTCTGGAGTTCCAGTGATGCGGTGCCGATGCAGATCGCGACGGCGTTGCTCAGCAGACTCCCGTTGCGATTGCATCGTCAACCTCAGATAACCATCGTTGAGTCGTTCAGTCATGTGACCCACGATTGGGCATTATCACGCATGGGTTCAGAGCGAAGCCATGCATGTGCGTTTCTATGGCCACCTCCGCGCTGGCTTCGGGCTTGCCGGAGGCGCACGAGCCACAGCCCGGTGTCTGCAAGCCGCCGGATGCACTCTCGACTATGTGGATCTGGCCTTGGCGAGTCACGCTGCCGTGCAGGCTCTGCCGCAAGACACAGCACAGCAGGACCATTCACGAACGCCCCCCCAGGTGGACTTGGTCCACACCAACCCCAATATCCTCGCCAGCAATCCGGGACTGCTCCAGCGTCACCCTCTGAGCGCCCCCTTACGCATCGGTTACTGGGCCTGGGAACTGGAGGCGTTCCCTGATGGATGGGAGCGATTTTTCAGTGGCTATGACGAAATCTGGTGCCCCAGCAACTTCACGGCACAGGCATTGGCTCTGCGATCGCCCATTCCAGTGATCGCCTTGCCCCACCTACCCGACTGGTCGCACCTCGATCAACGTCGCCAGCTGCGACAGCAACAGCTCCTGCAACGCCAAGGCTCGCACCCTTTCACCTTTCTCACGCTTTTCGATTTCTGGAGCACCCCGGAACGCAAAAACCCGGAAGCGGTCATCCGCGCCTTCCAAATGGCCTTTCCCATCGATGCGCAGAATCAACCACCCGTTCAGCTGCTGATCAAAGCCAGCAGCGCCGAACAGTTTCCTGAACAGGCCCAAGCCATGAACGACCTGACAGCCAGAGATCCCCGCATCCACTGGATCAAGGCCTTGCTGAGTCAGGAACAGCTCGATGCTCTTTACGACGAAGCCGACGCGCTTGTCAGCCTCCATCGCGCCGAAGGATTCGGTCTCACCCTTGCTGAAGCGATGGCGCTGGGAATGCCCGTGATCGCGACGGGGTATTCCGGCAACCTTGATTTCATGCCGCCGGGCAGTGCGGAGCTCATCCCCTGGCAGCTCATCCCCCTGGAACGGAGCTACGGCGACTACCTTGCCGGATGCCACTGGGCGGAACCCGATGGTTCAGCGGCGGCAGCAGCGATGCGCCGACTCGCCGAGAACCCTGAGCATGCCCATCAACTGGGGGAGGCGGGCTGCCGCATTGCCCACGAGCGGCTCAGCAGCCATCGTCTCGCTGCGATCGTGAGGCAGCGCCTTGGGCGTTGGTGGCTGCCAGACGCGGTGGAGGCCAGAGATTGAAGCGTTCGAGGCGATCCATCAATTCCTGTTCCCAAACCGTCAGGCCCGTTGGCTGTGCAGCCGCTTGGTGCAACAGATGGCAGACCTGGTCAAGATCCAGGCTGTAACAAGCAGCTTTAAGCAAACGCTGGCGGCAATCACCATCCGCCAACCCCCAGCGTTGCAGCATTTGCACGAGCGCTGGCCCTGGCACCAGCAAAGCTGCCTGCCGAGCACCATCCCAAGCCGCATCCGGAATCGCCGTCGCCAATTCCCTCCAACGCTGGAGTTCACCCAGAGCCAACCGGGGATCCTGACGATCCAGCACCTGCAGCAAATTGCGGAAGCTGAGGGGGCTGTCGGACCCTTCCTGCACAGAGCGGCGATAGCAAAGCACCGCATGATCGAGCTGATTCAGTCCCCGATAGGCATCACCCAACTTGTGTTGCACCCAGAAACTGCGCTGAGGGTGACTGGCATAGGGCTTTAAAACCTCCAGACATCCCAAGTAATCTCCTTGCATCAGCAAGGTGAAACCGAGGTGGTCCCATACATCCACCCCTACCGACGGATTGAGCTGAATAAGTCGACGCAGCAAGCCCTCCGCTGCTTCCCAGTCCTCTTCTTGAATCGCCGCATATGCAGCTCGACTGACAGCATCAACCCGGTTCTGCACGCTCAGCACTGAACCCATGAATCAGCCTTCCCTATCTCAACACACCTCATCAGTTTCACTGAACTGGCCCAGCGCTGAAGTGCTCGAAGCCCTTGAAAGCACGAAACTGCTCACCCTCTGGCTTGGACGAACAATCGAAAGGCTGATCACCGTCGATTGCAGCTTGGAGGAATGGCAGGTAGCCCGCTTCTCCGATCGAGCCCACGATCAATTTCTCGAAAAAGGATCGGCGCTCGACCGCTTCTGCTTTTCTGTGCTGCAGACCAAAGATGCGAATCTGGCTCAGGAATGGGCGTTTCGTCTGCAGGAGGGGGACGTCAGTTTTGCCCAGCTGGCGCCACTATCGATCGGCCGTAGCCGTGAAACCGGTGGCCGCCTCGGCCCCCTGCGCCTCGAGGATCTGGATTCACCTCTCGACCGACTGCTGCTGCGCATCACTCCGGGAGTCATTCAGCCCCCCTTGCAACTTGGGAACGGCCGCACGGTGGTGATTCGGCTCGATAGTCGTCAACCGGCTCAGTGGGACGGGAATGACAGACTTGACCTCATTCAGCGCCTTTACCGCCGCTGGCTGGCTGACACCATCAAAACGCTCCAGGCTGGTGAGCCCATGCCGGGATCGAGCTGTTCCATTCCCCTGCCATGAGCCAAGACACGACCGTCCTGCCGATTCCTCTGCAGAACTTCCTGGCCTCACAGCGGACCAAGCTGGAATGGCTGAGGTATCGCACCGGTCAACCGCTGCTGCAGTCCGACCGACTTCCTCACCAAGTGATGTTCATCGCCGAGGGTGCCGTTCGCTTGATTGGCGATGACCCCTCGAGCGGACCATTCACCCTGGCGCGTCTGTTCAGCGGTGAGGCCATTGGCTGGTGCGGATTGGTCCGCAACCGGCCCTGTGAAGCGGTGACAGCGATGGAGCCAACCGTCGTCGCAGCACTGCCTGCACGTCAGTTTCTCCAACTGCTGCCTAGCGATCCAACCCTCCAGAAGGGATGCCTAGAGCCGGCCAGAAGCGAGCTTTCCGAGCTTTTGATGGCCTGGATCAGCCGCCAGCCCCATCGCTACAACGATCTGCCAGGTCTGTTCACAGAACTCTGGCGCCCCGGTGCCTTGCAGCTGTTGAGCGGCGATGCCCTGAGTAGCGCCTGCTCCCTGGACGACAACTGGCTTTGGCTTCCCAGTGCGCCTCTAGCGCCCAAGTCACCTCTCGGTGTCCCTATCGAACGCTGGTCACCCAGCAAGGAGTCGCGCGAGTTACCGCTCGGTGGCCGTCTGCTCGGCATCCGTCGGGACGCCTTGAACGAAGCCCTGGCCGTCCGAGCCACACGAGCTAGCACAAGTCGGCCCAGCTCGGGACCGGCACCTGAGCCGCTCTGGCAAAACGCCAGAGACGCCGAGGAACTTCCCGATCCGATCGCTCCTTCCAGCCTGGGGCTCACGGATTACACCCTGCGCATTCCCCAGATGCGCGGACGAGCAGAAGGCAGTCTCGAAACAGCACTGATCTGTCTGCAACGCCTTTCCAACCGCTACCGCTTCCCATTTCCGCGTGAAACGGCGCGAGCGATGCTGAACGACTGTGAGTCGCGACTTGGTGGGATCACGCTGCTGCATCTTGGTCAGCTCCTGGAGAGTCTTGGTCTCGAGGTTCGCCCGCTCGCTGCCCCCACCAGCAGCCTGCACAAGCTGGAAACTCCGTCATTACTCAAGCTTGATGATCGCTTCGTTCTGGTGGAAGAGGCCAGTGCCCGCGGGCTGGTTCTGGCCGACCCCACAGACGGCATCCGCAAACTCAGTCCAGCGCAATTGAAACAGTGGGGCGAAGGCCCATTTCAGTTGATGCTGATCCGCCCCGCGGAATCAAGCGAAAACGATCAACTGGCCAGTCGATTTGACCTGAGTTGGTTCTGGGAAGTCATTCGCCCTTACCGCCCACAGCTGCTGCTGATTTTCATCGGCGGGTTCGTTCAGAAGGTACTCGATACGTTTTTCATCCTTCTGATCATGCAGATCATCGATGTGGTGATCATCACCAGAGATCTCGATCTGCTTCCACCGATCATCGGGTTGATGGGCCTTCTCATCGCTGTCAAAGCTGTGATTGCGCTGTTGCAGAACGTACTGACCACCGATCTATCAGACCGAATCGACACCAGCCTCGGCAGTCAGATGGTGGGACATCTGTTCCGCCTACCGATGCGTTTCTTTGATCGGCGCACGGTTGGGGATCTCTCCAACCGCTTCAACGAACTGCGCAAGGTGCGGGCCTTTCTCACAGGCACCGTCATTGACACTGCCATTGATGTGCTGTTCATCCCATTGCTGGCCATCATCCTGCTGTCGATCTCACCCTTGATGACTGCGATTGTGATGATGAAGGTGCCGTTGATGTTCATCAACACCTTCTTCACGTCCAAAGCGATCAAACGTTTGCTCAGTCGTCGTAATCGCGCTTGGTCGAAGTCCCAAGGGTTCCTGGTGGAGTGCCTCACGGCCATCCGCACAGTGAAGACGCAGAATTTCGCGACGCAGGCTCGCTGGCAATGGCTTAGCCGCTACCGAACCTTCACCGGTGAGGATTTCAAGCTTAGTCAGATGAAAACCATCTCCAGGGAGATCAACGTCCTGATTCCCAAGGTCGTTCGCGTCGCTCTAATCCTGACTGGAGCTGTTTTAGCGATCAGAGGTGAGGGATCTGTCGGCTCCATTTTTGTGTTCATGATTTTGGGTGGAAGCATCGCCAGCTCGATGGTGTCGTTATCAACCGTTTCCGATCAATACGAAGAAGCCCGCGCCGCCATGGACTCCCTTGGTGATGTGCTCAGCCAGAAAGGGGAAGATTCTTTCGCCAACAGCACCATGCTGCCCTTGCCGTCCGTAACAGGTCGCGTGGATTTCGAACAGGTCTCGTTCTCCTATGGCCTGAACGGACAGCGCCAGATGGATCATTTCGATGTGTCCATCGAAGCCGGCCAAGTCGTGGGTCTGGTGGGAACCAGCGGCAGCGGCAAAAGCACCTTGGTGCAACTTCTTGATGGCCTCTACAAACCCGATGAAGGTCGGGTCTTCGTCGATGGCGTTGACATCAGCAAGGTTCAGATCGGTAGTCTGCGGCGCCAACTGGGCTTTGTGCCGCAGGAGTCGATCCTGTTCGACGGCACGGTGATGGACAACTTGCGCCTGAATATGCCGGATGCGCCCTACGACGCCGTGGTTCAGGCAACCACTGTGGCCTGCGCGCACGATTTCATCATGAACCTGCCGGACGGCTACAACACCCAGGTGGGCGAACGCGGCGGCGGCCTTTCCGGCGGCCAGAAGCAGCGAATCGCCATTGCCCGGATGGTGCTTCAGAGCCCAAGGATGATCATTCTCGATGAGGCCACCTCAGCCCTCGACCCCACCACCGAAACCCTTGTGCTGCGCCGCCTGCGTCAACGGTTCCCCAGTCAGACCATGCTGGTGGTCACGCACAGGCTCGGTTGCCTTCGCAGCGCTGATCGGATTCTCATGCTCGACCGCGGCGTGTTGGTGGAACAGGGCACCTGGAATGAACTGATGGCCCTACAAGGCGCCTTTGCCAAGCTGGCTCAGCAGCAGGAAGCTGTTGTGGTCTGAGCGGTCTGCCCCACATTTCGGTAGCTCAAGAGCCTCACCATCACGATGTCTCAAAAATCTCTCCCCAGCTCCTCCTCGAACCGCGTCAACGAATCGGGCGATGAAGCGCTGCGACTGGAATCAAGACCATCGCCAGTGTTGCCAGCTGTGCTGCTCGGAAGCCTCTCCTCCCTGTTTTTGGTCGTGGTGTACTTCGCCATCACGGTGAGAATTGATCAGATCGTTCAGGTGCCTGGAAAACTCGTCACCCGACGCAGCACCCAGGACCTCACCACACCGGAGCCTGGTGTGGTGAAAACGGTCCTTGTGGAAAGCGGAGAAGTCGTGAAAAAGGGACAGGCGCTGGTGGTGCTCGACCCGCGAGTTCAGACCAGCGATGTGGATGAACTTCAGAAACAACTCGAGGCCGAAGCCGCTCGTCTGCAATCGGAGCAGAGCCGCATCCGAGAAACCATTCGTGGCCTGGAAACCCAGCTCGAGATCGACCAGCAGATCCTCGAGCCCTTCAAACAGCTGGCCGAACAGGGCGCGAGCTCTCAGTTGCAATTGATCGAAAAGCAACGCCAGCTGGAGGCAACACGCCGCTCTTTGGCTGAAGCCAGGGAGCAGCTACAAACGATTTCCTTCCAATCACAGAGCGTCCAGGCTCAGCTCAGAGCCTCTCTTGTGAAATCTCAAAACGCTCTCGACCTTGTCACTCTGAGAGCTCCGGTTGCTGGCACCGTGATCGACCTGGAAGCTCAGACAGGTCTTGTGGTGAACAACACCACCTCCCTCCTCAAGCTGGTTCCAATTGACGACCTCGTAGCCCAAACCTTTGCTCGCGACTCGGACATCGCTTTCATCCGTGCTGGGCAGCCAGCCGAGATCAGCTTCCTCACTTACGACAAGACCATCTATGGAACGCTCCCCGGCTCGGTCACCCTGGTGAGCCAGGACTCCTTGCCTCCAGACCCCCCTTATGACTATCCCCATTTCCCCGTCACCCTGGCCCTCAGTGCCCAGAACCTCAGCAGAGACGGCAAGAAGTTTGAGCTGCAACCTGGGATGGCCCTCAACGCTGAAATCAAGCTGCAGAAACGCACGATCTTCCAGCTGATCTTCAGCCGCTTTACCCAAACCACTGATTCCATCCGCACCATGCGCTGAGAACAGAACCGTTTCAGACAATTCTGAACTGGTAGGAGAGACTGGATAAGAACCAGAACCACATCGCATCAGGTGAGCACCCCTCTGATCCCGGTGATCCTGTGCGGCGGCACCGGTACACGCCTCTGGCCACTGTCCCGTGCCAGCTATCCGAAGCAGTACTGGCCCCTGGGGGGCAGCGGAGATGAAACCTTGCTGCAGCAGACCCAGCAACGCCTGGAAGGGATTGATGCTCTGGGCGCGCCCCTGCTGATCTGCAACGAGGACCACCGCTTCATCGTGGCCGAACAGATGCGCCAGATCGGCATCGAGCCCGGCGCCATCCTGCTGGAGCCCATGGGCCGCAACACCGCGCCTGCGGTCGCCGTCGCCGCCCTCCAAGCCACCGCCCGCGGTGACGATCCCCTGCTGCTGGTGCTCGCAGCCGACCACGTGATCCGTGATGCAGCCCACTTCCGCAAAGCCATCGAAGCGGGCCGCGCCGAAGCAGAAGCTGGCCGTCTGGTCACCTTCGGAATCGTGCCTACCGCACCGGAAACGGGCTACGGCTATATCGAAGCCGCTGAACCGCTCCAGCCTGGGGCCCTGAGCCCCATGCCGATCGCCCGCTTCGTGGAGAAGCCCGACCGCGCCACGGCCGAGCAATTCCTCGCCAGTGGCCGCTTCACCTGGAACAGCGGCATGTTCCTGTTCAAGGCCAGCGCCATGCTGGCTGAACTGGAACGTCTGGCACCGGAGGTGGTGAGCTGCTGCCGTGCAGCCCTGGAACAGGATGTGGCAGATCTTGATTTCCTGCGGCTGGAGCGGGAAGCCTTCGCCAAGTGCCCGAATGTGGCCATCGACGTGGCCGTGATGGAAAAAACCTCACTAGGCACTGTGCTTCCTCTCTCCGCCGGCTGGAGTGACGTGGGCAGCTGGAGTGCCCTGTGGGACACAGCCGATCGCGATGACGACGGCAACGTGCTGCGCGGCCGCGTGATCAGCGAAGGCAGCCGCAACTGCTACCTGCGCAGCGAACACCGCCTGGTGGTGGGCCTGGGCGTGGAGAACCTGGTGGTGGTGGAAACCGACGACGCCGTGCTGATTGCTGATCGCAGCCAGGCCCAGAACGTGAAGACGATCGTGAAGCAGCTCGAGGCCGACGGAAGCCCGGAAGGCAAGGCCCATCGCAAGATCTACCGGCCCTGGGGTCATTACACCGGTGTGGTGGAAGACAGCCGCTGGCAGGTGAAGCGCATCTCCGTGAAGCCCGGCGCCAGCCTTTCACTGCAGATGCACCACCATCGGGCCGAACACTGGATCGTGGTGAAAGGCACCGCCCTGGTGGAACGCGATGGTGAGCAGCAACTGATCGGCGAGAACCAGAGCACCTACATCCCCCTCGGTTGCCGGCACCGGCTCACTAACCCAGGCCGAATCCCAGTGGAACTGATTGAAGTGCAGAGCGGTGCTTACCTCGGCGAAGACGACATCGTGCGCTTCGACGATGTGTACGGCCGCAGCGATGCGGCCGCCCGTGCCGCTCTCACTCCACAGTGACGCTCTTGGCCAGGTTGCGCGGTTGATCCACATCCAGGCCCCGGTGGGCCGCAATGTGATAACTGAGAAGTTGCATGGGCACCACGGTGAGCAGGGGACTGATCCACTCGCTCGCCGCCGGCACCGGCAGCAGCTCATCAAACAGATCCGTGTCCGGCCCCTCGGGAGCCACCCCGATCAGCTGGGCATCCCGGGCTTTGGCTTCCTGGGCATTGCTGAGCACTTTCTCGAACACCACCCCCGGCACAGCGATCGACACCACCGGCACCCGGGCGTCGAGCAACGCGATCGGCCCATGCTTCATCTCACCGGCCGGATAACCCTCGGCGTGGATGTAGCTGATCTCCTTGAGCTTGAGCGCCCCCTCCAGGGCGATCGGGTAGTTGATGCCGCGCCCCAGGAAAATCACATCCTGGGTGTCAGCAAACCGGTGCGCCATCGCTTCTGAGCGCTGATCGTGCTGCTCCACCAAGGCACTGAGCTGCTCGGGCAGGCCGCGAAGTTCGCTGATCAAGCCGGCGATCTCTGCCTCGCTGCGGCTGTTGCGGCGGGCTGCAAAGGCCAAGGCCAAGGCATAAAAGGCGAGCAACTGGCCCAGGAAGGTCTTGGTGGCCGCCACCCCCACCTCGATGCCGGCACCGATGTCGAGGATGTGGGGCACCTGCCGGGCCAGGGAACTCTCCGGCCGGTTGGTCACTCCCAGTTGCCGAGGCGCAAAGACTGCATCGCGTTGGTCCTGGCGGCGCTCGACATCCATGGCCAGAGCCGCAAGAGTATCGGCGGTTTCACCCGACTGGGTGACACCGATGGTGAGGGTGTTGGGGGCCAGCGGCGGGGGCGCGTAACGGAATTCACTGGCGTAATCCACGCTGGTGGGGACACCAGCGAACTGCTCAAGCAGATAAGCCCCCACCAGAGCAGCATGGCGACTGGTGCCGCAGGCCAGGATCTGAATGCGTTCGATGCCGTTGTAAAAAGCCTCGTCGAAGGGCAACGCCACCGGTTGCTGCGCCGGCAACCCCTTCGGCAGATGCCGCTCCACCCAGAGCCGGGCTGTCTCGGGCTGCTCATGGATCTCCTTGAGCATGAAGTGGCGGAAATGCCGCTTGTCGGCCACGTGCTCCTGGCCACTGAGAAGGGAAGGGCTGCGCTGTTGCCGCACACCGCTGGCGTTGTAGAGCTCAATCCCCAGAGGACCGAGCAAGGCCACCTCCCCATCCTCCATGGGCAGAATCGAGCGCGTGAAACCGGCCAGTGCCGGCGTGTCGCTGGCGCAGAGAAACTCCCCCTCGCCCAAACCGATCAGCAGGGGAGCCGCCTTGCGGGCCACCACCAGCGCTCCGGGAACCTCCGCCCAGAGCACCGCAAGGGCATAGGCCCCATGCAGGCGGGGCAGCACCGCTTGCACGGCCTCCAGCAGCAGCGCTCCATCGGCAGCGCGGCCAGCGGCCTGCAAGCGTGCCAATTCTCCTGCCAGCAGATGGGGGATCACCTCGGTGTCGGTATCCGAGCGGAAGGTCACACCGTTGGCGCTGAGCTCTTCGCGCAGCGCCCGGTGGTTTTCGATGATGCCGTTCTGAACCACGGCGACGGCACCGCTGCCATCCCGGTGGGGGTGGGCGTTGTGTTCCTCAGGCTTGCCATGGGTAGCCCAGCGGGTGTGGCCGATGCCCACCAACCCCGGGGCACCCTCGCGCTCCACCCGGGCCGACAGGTTCACCAGCTTGCCCTTGGCGCGGATGCAGTGCAGCTGCCCCGACTCCACCGTGGCCACGCCAGCGGAGTCGTAACCGCGATATTCCAGTTGGCGAAGACCCTCAAGCAACAAGGGTGCCGCATCCCGGGAACCGATCACCCCAACGATTCCGCACATACAAAAAGGCCCGGCACTGCCGGGCTGAGCTTATGGGTTGTGAAACAGAAAAACTATGAAGCGCACCAACCGTTGAATCGATCAGTAAGACAGGCCCATGCTGCGGCTGGTTTCATCGCCGAGGTACACGCGGATGCTGAGGAAGTCGGTGGGGCAGGCCGTTTCACAGCGCTTGCAGCCCACGCAATCCTCAGTGCGCGGAGAGGATGCGATCTGACCGGCCTTGCAGCCATCCCA
>WTFZ01000012.1 GCA_011523835.1 Synechococcus sp. CO36386bin_29
TGGGCCACCGGCTTCATGTTCCTGATCTCCTGGCGCGGTTACTGGCAAGAGCTCATCGAAACCATCGTCTGGGCTCACCAGCGCACGCCTCTGGCCAACCTCGTTGGCTGGCGTGACAAGCCTGTGGCGCTGTCCATCGTTCAGGCCCGTGTTGTAGGTCTCGCTCACTTCACGATCGGCTACATCCTCACGTACGCCGCTTTCCTGATTGCTTCGACGTCCGGCAAGTTCGGTTGACTCAACCGAGCTGCTTCTGAACTCAGAAGTTGTTCCTCGTTACCTCACCCGTCCGGTTCTCCGGACGGGGTTTTTTTTGGCGATCAGTCGCTGAAACGGATGTCCAGCGTGCGCAGGTAAGTGTGTAGGCCAGCATCCTGAATCGGCAGCACATAAGCGTCTGCACCGGATTCGTTGTGATGGGAATGCCAGTACCCCGGAGGCGTGACGAAGGCTGCACCCGGGGCCCAATCTTCGCGGCGCGGGTTGATGATCCGGCCGTCTTTGTTCAGCTCCGTACCAATCAAGGTGTAGCAGCCTGGTTCACAGGCCACAGCGAAGTCCAAGGCGATGGATTGATGGCGGTGGGGCTTCTGCTCCTGATTTGCAGGAAGAATGCCGAGCATGGCCCAAAGGGTATGGCTCACAGTGCGTGACTGGGGAAACGTGCTGTTCCCCAGCAGCACGCTGACTCGGTTGGCTTTCGAACCACTGGCGCTTTCAGCAATCTCAGCGAGTTTCCGCTGACTGTCGCGATGGCTGTAGAACGTGGGTTCAAAACGGGCTTGGCTTGGTGTGACTCCCAAGTGCCTCAACAGGGGCGCATCATGAACCCAGTAGATGGCCGCCTTGTCAGAACTGGTGTGAATGGCGTCGCCTCCGGCCGGGAGTACGAGCATGTCGCCTTTGCTCCAGGCGAAGCGCTGACCACAGGCAGCTGTTTCACCATTGCCCTCGGATACGAAGAACAGCTGGCTGGTGGCAACGGCAGCGGTTCGCAGCTCCTCTTGATCGAGACGCACAAAGTTGGCGCAGAGTGAGGGGCCCGTGGCTGGCCCTGCGCAGCCCAGTGCCTCACTCAGGTCCAGTGGCAGCACTGCGCTACCAGGTTCTTGAAAGAAGGTGGGCGAAAAACTCCGATAAGGCACGAGCTCTGTGAGGCCGCTGCGAATCGGATTGGCCGCTTCTCCATAGGAAAAGAACTGAGCCTGCTTGGATGAGGCGCATCGTTTAGTCGCACTGCTCACCATGCGCACGTCACTCAAGTCTTAAAAGGAGTCCCACCTTAGGGATCGGTCGTTCGGGCTTCGGTATGCATTGCGTCATGGTTTCGCTGAAGTTCAGTCACCTTGATCGGTCTCCAGCACGCTGAAGTGGTGCATCCCCGTCATTCGCCCGGGCTTTGACCATGCCGATGTTGCCCCCACGTCTCGAACTTGTGTTGCTTCTTTCTGCGGCAGCGACCGGTTACAACCTCACGATGCAGATCCTGCCAACGCAGCGCATCGACCTGGCGCAGCTGGAGATTCAGGAGGGTGCCAAGTCTGCGGATGTTTCCCGTCCGTCTCACGCGTCGTCGGTTTCGCGTTTATCCCAGAGCCTTAGTCCTGCATCCACTGTTGTGATGGACGTGGCCGTTCTCAATGAACGGGGGATCTGTGCGATCCCGTCGACGGGAGGGCCAGCTCTTAATGAACGCTTTGAACCCTGTTAACCATCCAGTTCCGGCGGGGATGGGTCCACGCCACGCCAGCGCTTGAACTGGAGGTACACAGCCGGAATCACGAACAGGGACAGCAGGGTGGATACGAGCAGTCCACTGAAGACCACCGTTCCGATGCTGATCCGGCTGGCTGATCCGCTTCCGCTGGCTAAGAGGAGAGGAAGAAAACCCGCCAGCGATGTGACTGCGGTGAGCAGGATCGGACGCATTCGATTGATCGCGGCTTCCTCGATCGCATCCAGAAGGGCGACGCCCTGTTCCAGGCGTTGATTGGCGAATTCCACAATCAGAATGCCGTTCTTGGCGGCAAGGCTCACGAGAACGAGCAGACCCATCTGGGCATAGACATCCAGGGTGAGGCTTCGGAGTTTCAAGCCGATCAAGGCACCGAGCAATGCCATGGGGACCGTGAGCAGGATGATCAGTGGGTCAAGGAAACTTTCGTAAAGACCGGCCAGCAGCAGATACACCACCGTGAGGCCCAGGGCAAACAGCACCCAAGTGGTGGATTCAGCCCGTTGTTCTTCTTTGGCCAGTCCCGTGAATGTCAACCCCAGGTTGCTTCCACCGGTGCGATCGCTCAGGGTCTGAAGCAGGTCGATGGCCTGTCCGCTGCTCACAGCATCGTTGGGTACGGCGGTGATGCTGATCGAGCGGTTCTGGTTGTAGTGGGTGATGCTGTTGGCGCCCGCATCCCTTTTCAACGTCACAACATTGGCCACCGAGACCAGCTCACCGCTGCGATTGCGCACCATCAGGCTGGTCAGGTCATTCGGTGTGCTGCGATCTGATCCCTCGAGCTGGATGTAGATCGAGCGGATCTGCCCGCCTTCAAATGTGTCATCGATGTAGCGGCCGCCGATCGCTGTCCCGATGTCGCGGAGGGTTGGACCCACCGGCAGGTCGAGAGCTGCCATCTGGGTTCTGTCGATGTCAAGGCGCCATCGAGGTGAACTGGCATCAAAGCGGGTGCTCACCCTCTGGAAGCTGCCTGATTCTCGTGCTGATCGAATAAAGCGTTGCGCCTGGTTTTCAAAGTCCTGAAGATTGAGCTGGCCACCACTGCGGTCCAGCAGTTGCAATTGCAGGCCTGATTCGCTGCTGAATCCCCGCACCGTGGGTGGTGTGGTGACGATCACCTTCGCTTCCGTGATTTGTTCCCTGAGCGCCTTGTTCAGGCGTTTTTTCACCGCTTCGCTGCTGTTCTTGCGTCCCGGTCGTTCTCTCAAAGGTGCCAGGCGCAGGTAAAACGCACCGCGGTCTTCTCCGCTCTGGCCGAAGGAGCGACCGGCGTAGAAGTTGCCGCTTCGGATCAGTGGCTCCTCTGCGATGACCTGTCGGATGCGTTCCATCACCGCTTCGGTGCGTTCAAGGCTGGCCCCTTCAGGCAAGGTGAAATAACCACGCACTTGGCCTTGATCTTCATCAGGGATGAAGGATGTGGGGATCGTCGCCAGCCCGATGCCCGTCAGCATCAGACCCGTCAGGATCAAACTGAGGACGATGCGCCCACGTGGGAGCCAGAGCGCTAGGGCTTGGCCATACCAGCGCTGGAGACGACGCATCCCATGCTGCAGCATCTTGCTGATGCGTTTGACCGGCCCGGGTAAGCGGCCGCTTCCTGAACTGAGCACCCGGGCACAGGCCATCGGGGTGAAGGTGAGGGCGTTAAAGGTGGAGAACAGAATGGCTCCGCTAATGGCCAGAGCAATCGGTTGGTAAAGGCGGCCGATGGAGCCCGGGATGAGCAGCACCGGCAGGAACACGGCAGCCAAGACGAGTGAGGTCGCCACCACGGCACCAGCCAGCTCGGCCATCGCATCCTCGGCTGCTCCCTGCGGCTCAGCTCCCTCCTCGATGCGCCCGGCAATGTCTTCGCTCACCACGATGGCGTCGTCGACCACGATGCCAGTGGCGAGAACAAGGCCAAAAAGGATCAGGCTGTTGAGATTCGATCCGCTCAGTCGCACCACCACGAGGCTGCCGATCAAGGCGACAGGCACCGCGATGCCAGGGATCAGCGCCAGTCGCCAGCGTCCAAGGAACAGCACCAGCACCACCAGCACCAGCACCACTGCATCCCTGAGGGTGGCGGTGGTGCGATCCAGATTGGCCTGCACAGTTTCCGCGACATCCACGATCACCTGCATGCTGAGGTCTGGAGGAAAACTGCTCTCCAGCTCCATCAGCTCATTCATCACAGCGCTGCTTACCTCCAGGGCGTTGGCACCGTCTCTCTGGAAAATTCCCACGGCGACGGAACTGTCGCCTTGAAGGTTCAAGGTGCTGCTGCCGTAACTGCGCTGGCCGAGTTCAACCCGACCGACATCCTTCAGACGCACAAGCCCTCCCGCTTCCGTGCGCTTGACCACCATGGCTTCGAAGTCAGACTGATTGCGCAGTCGTCCCTCTGCGTCGATGGGCAGGTTGAACAGTTGACCATTTGGTGCTGGGGAGGCGCCAAGGCTGCCCACCGCGGCCAGCACGTTCTGCTCAGCGAGCGCAGTGCTGATGTCGTTGGTTGAGAGGTTGAACAACTCCAGACGGTTGGGGTCCAGCCAGAGTCGGAAGGCCAGTTCGCTGCTTCCGAATACGCGGATGTCGCCGACCCCGGGTGTCGCCTTCAGTGCCTCCCGCAGATTTTGATCAAGCCAGCCGCCGATGAAGATCGGTTCGTACAGGCCTGGTGGAGCACTGAATCCCAGGATCAGCAGCAGGTCATCGGTGGAACGGTTCACAGTCAGGCCCTGGCGGGTTACCGCCTGGGGTAGCCGCCTGCTGGCCAGGTTCACCTCGTTCTGAACCTTGATCGCATTGAGCTCGGGGTCACCGGATTCAAAGCGCAGGCTGAGGCTGGCACCGCCCTGACGGCTGCTGGAGCTCATGCTCTCGAGCCCTTCCAGTCCATTGAGCTGTTGTTCAAGTACAGCCGTGACGCTTTGTTCCACCACCTCCGGGCTGGCGGCCGGGAAAGAGGCGCTCACGCTGACGCGTGTCGGTGCCAGTTGGGGCAGGTCTTCAAGGCCAAGACCCACCAGTGCCACAGAGCCCGCCAGCATGACAAGCAAGCTGCAGACGATGGTGAAGACAGGCCGTCGCAGAAACGGCTGGGAGATGGACCGCAAGGCGGCAGTGGCTCAGAAGCGCCAAGATCCTGACAGCAGAAAGCCCCGAATGCTCAATTGAGGAGCATTCGAGGCACTGCTGAATTGAGGCGAATTTTAGGTTGAGCTTGATCAGCCCACGCTCCAGACACCACCAGCGATGTTGACCAGTGGAGCCACGATCGCGGTGCCGGCAAGGAACCAGGCGAAGGCTGCGCCGCCACAGCCACCAAGCCAGAAGCCACTAGCGAACTCTGCCCAACCAGCTTTGGTGAAGAGGTCAGCAGGAGGGTTGTCGATCGTGGCGTCAGCAGGTTGCACGTTGGGACCATTGCCAGCGGTTCCGTAGATCGAGAGGCATACCGTCAGGATGGAAACCAGTCCGATGGTGGCCAGAAGACCTGCAGTAGCTGAATATTCGGTCAGTCGAAGTGGACCACAGATGGTGAAGGGTCCGTACAGAAAGAAGCCATGAGCCATGCCCACTTCCAGACCGCGACGGTTGGGAGAAAGAGCGGGCCTGTAGGCAGGTAGAGCATTGAGGAAGGCCTTGGCGAAATAGCTGCTGTTCACCGGAGTGGCCAGGTTGCCGACGGTCGGGTCGGCCACGGGGGTCACGGTCATGAAATTGATAGCGATTGAGGAGCGGAGCGCTGAAGCGGACTGAAGGGCACGCGGCCGGTCAATCAGTGGCTTCGATCACGTTGAACAGCAGAGCCATGGCCACAGCCGGGCCCATGATCCCTACGAGGGGAACGAACACTGAGGGCATCCAGGCAGCGACAAATTCTCCGGTCATGGCAGCGGCCAAAAGGTCCGCCAGTACTGTAGTGAGCGCCTTTCTGTCGGTCTTGTGCCGACCGCAACGGCGACATAAAAGTTCAATCCATGCGGCGTCCGTCGCTCAAGCTCCATGAATCAGCTTCTTGCCGGTGGTGCAGCGTTCGTGCTGGTGGCGGTGCTCTGGCTGCTTGGACGCCGTCCAAGCAAAACTCTGCTGCGCAGCACTGATGCGGGCTCGGTGGCAGCGATCAATCGGGCTCAGCTTGGCCTTGTGCATACCGATACCCCGGAGTCACCTCTGTCACCCCCCCCGACAAATGCACTGGAGTCTTCGTCCTCCCAGGTTTTCGTGCTGCCGGTGGGAGCAGCGGCTCGGCTTGCTCTGGCCAAGGAGCTTCGCCAGGCCATGGATCAGGGAGGGCCGGATCAGCGTCTTGTGGCTGTCGAGCGGGCTGGCCTCTGGGGGCATCAATCGGTGCTGACCGTGCTTCGCAGAGGTTTGCGCGACTCGGATCGTCGCGTTGTCCTGGCTGCCGCCGCTGGTATTGAGCGGCAGCGTGGAGCAACCCGTCCCAGTCCCACTCAACAGGCCCGACCACCCCGCAACGTGGCTCGGATGCGATAGATCGGGCGTCCCTGGCTTTCGTGATATGTCCGAATCAGCAGCTCCGCCAGTAGCCCGAAGCAGAACAGCTGAATGCCGGCCAGACCGAGCACGACTGCGAGGATCAGCAGTGGTCGGTTGCCGATGTCATCCCCCATCAGCTTGATGGCCAGCAGATAAGAGCTTGCAATCAGGCTCAACAGAATCGCAATCAGACCTCCGAACCCGAACACGTACATAGGGCGCGTTAGGAACCGCTTCATGAACCACACCGTGAGCAGATCCATGAGCACCCTGAAGGTGCGGTCAATCCCGTATTTACTTGTGCCGTACTGGCGGGCTCGGTGATTCACCTTCACCTCTGTGATCCGTGCCCCCTCGATGAAGGCAAGCGCCGGCAGGAATCTGTGAAGCTCTCCATAGAGACGCATGTCGGTGAGGACATCGCGGTCGTAGGCCTTCAGAGAACAGCCGTAGTCGTGCAGGCGGACTCCTGTCACTCGCCCAATGATCCGATTGGCGATTTTGGAGGGAAGCTTGCGTTGCAGCTCAGCGTCTTGACGATCATGTCGCCATCCGCTCACCAGGTCATAGCCCTCGCGAAGCTTTGCGAGCAGTAGGGGAATATCGGCGGGGTCATTCTGGAGATCGCCATCCAGGCTCACGATGACCTTGCCTTGTGCGACGTCGAAGCCTGCGGCCATCGCCGCCGTCTGGCCATAGTTCTTGCGCAGGAGCACTCCAACAAGTTCCGGCACCTCTGCGCTGATCCGCTCCAACACAGAAGCCGTTGCATCGGTCGATCCATCGTTCACAAGCACCAGTTCGAAGCGTTCTCCGATCGGCCGCAGCGCTGTCAGCAGCTGCTCGACCAGCTCCGGCAGGCTTTCCTCCTCGTTGTAGAGGGGCACAACGACCGAAAGGTCCAGCCCTGCCATGGGGATCAATCTCGTTTGGCAGCAACTTAATCGGCGCTTGGATCCGCTCCGATCACTCCAGGGTGGTGCCGTCATGACATCGCATGATCCGACCAGCCCCCCGCAATTCGGCTCTGTAATGGCTGGCCACAGGGTGTCGGTCTGCGAGATGGAGGCTGTCGATGCCGATGCCATTGCGACCATGCTCCCGTCCTGAGCTGTGCATGTAGCGCCCTCGCTCGAGGTGAATCCCCACATGCGTGCAGCGTTGGGGGCGTCCGAAAAAGATCAGATCGCCCGGTCGCAGCAGTTGGTCATTGCCTGGCCGAACCGCAACCGGTTCGCAGAAGCGTTCCTGTTGATAAGCGTCTCTGGGAAGCCAGATGCCGGCACTGGCGAAGGCGCACTGAACCAGCCCCGAACAGTCGAGATCAGGGCCCAGCGTTCCGCCCCAGAGGTAGTGATTCGGGCGAGCGGCGGCAACCTTGAGCCATGCGAGGACTGCAGGAATCCTCGCCGCGATGGCGTCACTCCTCAACAATCGGGGCCGGGGAGGAGTCGTTGCGCGTGCCTGCCCGACGAGATCGGCCATATTCAGCCAGCAGGGGTAGCCGTCCTCGAGCAATTGCACCCGAATGCGGGTGGTGCCGAGCTTGTCCACAGGGGTGATCACGCGGAAGCTGCGGTCCGCCGCTGCCTGGGTCGCGAGACTTTCGCCACTGGCTCGGGCATATCCGTTGAGGTCTTTGAGGAGTTGCCAGCAGCTCCCTGGATTGATCAGATCCGGAGCCAACGGAGTGCCTAGGGTCGGCATTGACTGAAGCCAGTGCCATGGCGTTCTACCGCCCCGAGCCGACGATGCAGGAGCATCTGGCTGCTCTGATCGATCGACTCTCCGCTGAGGGCCGTCCGGGGCTTCACGAACAGATCGCCGTGACCTGGGTGCGTTACGACCAGGCATCGCCTGTGTCTGGGAGTGGCCATGGCGCCTCATGGCTGGATCAGAAACTGATGTACCCCGCCAGCGTGGTGAAGTTGATTTATGCGGTGGCTGCAGAACACTGGCTGGAGAGGGATCTTCTTCCAGACAATGAGGAATTGCGCCGCTCTTTGTTCGACATGCTGGCCGACTCCAGCAACGATGCCACCGGGTTGATTGTTGATTTACTGACTGGCACCACCAGCGGCCCCGACTTGCGTTCTCCGGCTTGGGAGCAGTGGCAGTATCAGCGCCTCGTTGTAAACCGGTGGCTCAGGGATTTTGGATGGCCCGAACTGGAGCGGGTGAACTGTTGCCAGAAAACCTGGGGAGAGGGGCCGTATGGCCGCGAGAAGGCGTTTTATGGAGCGACTAATTCCAATCGCAACGCCCTGTGCACTGCAGCGGTTGCGCGCATGCTGGAGGCAGTGATGACGGATGGTGTCCTGTCGCCTCCAGGTTGCCAGCGTCTGCGGACTCGTTTGCTTCGATCCCTGGATCAGGAGGTGAGAGCGGCTGACCCTGAGAATCAGGTCGATGGATTCCTCGGTGATGGTTTGCCCGCAGGCAGCACGCTTTGGAGCAAGGCCGGTTGGATGAGCCAGGCCCGTCACGACGCGGCCTGGTGGTGTTTGGAAAACGAATCCCCGCAGCTGTTGGTGGTGTTCACAGCAGGTGCTGAGCGGGCGAAAGATGACAATCTCCTTCCTGCCATCGCCAAAGATCTGGCGCTTTTCGCGGCCAGCGACTGACCCGATTCAATTCAACGGAGAGGGAGGGATTCGAACCCTCGACAGAAGTTGCCTCCTGTAACTCCTTAGCAGGGAGCCGCTTTCAACCACTCAGCCACCTCTCCAGCGGCTCGCCCAGCTTATCAAGAGGTCGACCCTTCAGACCACCAGGCGGGGCAGCCGATGCTTGAAGCTGCAGAGCACTTCCCAGGGAATCGAATCGGAAAGCTCGGCCCAGTCCTGAGGACGAATCACCGCGTCACCGTCTGATCCCAGCAGGGTCACCACGTCACCCACATCCAATGTTGGGTGGTCGGTGGCGTCCACCATGAGTTGATCCATGGTGATCGCTCCCACCTGCGGTAGGTGCCGCCCGGCATGGAGCACAGAAATTTGGCCAGACAGACAACGACTCACGCCATCGGCGTAGCCGATGCCCACCACGGCCAGTCGGCTGGGACGGCTTGTGATGAAGCGATGTCCGTAGCTCACGCCCACTCCTGCAGGCACATCGCGGATCAGGCTCACCCGCGCTTTCACCCCCATCGCCGGTTCGAGCTGCACACGGTGATTGAGATGATGACTGGGCGCATGGCCATAGAGAGCGAGTCCGACACGCACAAGGTCGTGGTGGAGGGACCGGTCTCGAAGCGTGCCCGCTGAATTGGCGAGATGGAGCTGGAGGTTGTCGCCGCGATGGGAGTGCGTGACCTCTACAAAACGCTGCTGCTGCAACCGTGTGATGCGTTCAGCCTCACCGGCGGGTCCCCCATCGGCGAGAGCTAGATGGCTGTACACCCCACGGAGCATCAGCTGGTCCAGTTGCTGGATGGCCTGGGTGAGACGGCCTCCGTCCTGCCAATCGCAACCGAGGCGGGTCATGCCGGTGTCCAGCTTGAGCTGAACTGAGAAGCGTCGGCCACTGCCACTCGCGAGGTTCTGGCAGAGCAGCGCTTCACGCATGCTGCTCAAGGTGGGCATTAATTGCCAATGCAGGCAAGAACGCAGCTCCTCCGCCTGGGTCAGGTTGCCGAGCACAAGCACGGGCAGTTCGAGTCCGGCTCGCCTCAGTTCAATTCCCTCCTGAAGGGTGGCCACGCCAAGGCTGCTGGCACCTCCGCAAATCGCTGCTCTGGCAACCGTCTCAGCGCCGTGTCCGTAGCCGTCTGCTTTGACAACCGCCATCAGGTCACAGCCAGGTTGCAGAACCTCCTTCAGCGTTCGAGCATTGTTTTCTACTGCCTGAGCGGAGATCTCCATCCAGGCCCGTTGGCGTGGATCGGTTCCGTTTTGGTTCTCGAGCCCTGCAGATTGTGGGTTGTCGACGAACAGGTCGGACATCGGCTCGTGGTAGTGGACGTCACAAAGGGGTACGGTGTGACCCCGGTAGCATGCCGATAAATAAGGGAGCTGGCATGGGCCAGGTTCTCGTTCTCAATGCGTCCTACGAGCCGCTGAACATCACGACTTGGCGTCGAGCCTTGGTGATGATGCTCAAAGGCAAGGCAGAAAGTCTTGAGCATGATCCGCGACGGCTAGTCCGCAGTGACCTGTATGTCCCAACCGTGATCCGGTTGAGACAATTTGTGCGTGTTCCGTTCCGTCAGGTGCCCTTGACCCGTCGCAACGTGTTTCAGAGAGACAATCACACGTGTCAGTACTGCGGTGCCAAGGAAAATCTCTCCATTGATCACGTCATGCCTCGCAGTCGTGGAGGTGGAGATACTTGGGACAATGTGTCCACAGCCTGTATGCGCTGCAACGTCCGCAAGGGGAACCGCACGCCTCAGGAAGCGGCCATGCCATTACGGAGAATGCCGCGACGGCCTCTGAGCAGTCTCAGTTTCGATGCTGTTCGTCAGATCGATTCCGGTCGGCACAGTGAGTGGGCCAAATATGTGATCGGCGCCTGATTCAGTCGTCGGATTGGCGACTGAGTGCTTCCAGCTTGCTGCGTTGTTCCTCGGCGATACAAGCGCCGATCACATCCTCCATTTGCCCCTGGAGCACGGGGTCAAGGCTGAAGTTCCTTCCGAGGCGGTGATCCGTGACCCGGTTGTCTTTGGAGTTGTAGGTGCGGATCTTTTCACTGCGATCGCCTGTGCCCACCTGAGCACGCCTTGCTGAGCTTTCCCGGGCGTTGGCTTCTGCCAGCTGGCGTTCGTAGAGCTTGGCCCGCAAAATCTCCATCGCCCGCTCCCGGTTCTGAAGCTGAGAGCGTTCCTGGGTGCAGAACACACGGATTCCGCTGGGGCGGTGCATCAGATCCACGGCGGTTTCAACTTTATTGACGTTCTGTCCTCCGGCTCCGCCGGAGCGTGCTGTGCTGATCTCTAAATCGGCGGGTTCGATCTGCACTTCGACGGGGTCGGCCTCGGGCATGACGGCCACGGTGGCTGTGGATGTGTGAACGCGTCCCTGGGATTCCGTGGCGGGCACACGCTGCACCCGGTGAACGCCAGCTTCAAATTTCAGTTCGCTGAACACTGAGTTTCCTTTCACCGACAGGATCAGCTCCTTGAACCCCCCCAGGTCGGCCTCACTGGCACTGACGGGTTGAACCGTCCAGCCGCGCCGGCTGCTGAAACGTTCGTACATCCGTGCCAGATCCCCTGCCCAGAGACAGGCTTCATCTCCGCCGGCTCCAGCACGGATTTCCAGCATCACACTGCGTTCATCACGGGGATCTCTGGGCAGCAGAGCCAGGGTGAGCCGCTGAATCAGCTCCTGATGGCGCGTGTCCAGATCCTCCAGCTCCAGTTGAGCGAGATTGGTCATCTCCTCGTCACCACGGCTATCACGCAGGAGCTCTCGGGCCTGTTCCCGCTCGCACTGCACTGCTTGCAGGCTGGTGTAGTCGTTCACCAGGGGTTCGAGCCTGGAGCGCTCCCGGGCAATTGACTGCAGACGCTCGGGATCAGAGGCCACGTCTGGATCTGCCAATTGGCGTTCCAGGTTATGGAAACTGTTGCGAGCCGCCTCGAGGCGACTGATCAAGGTCGATGGATCCATTACCTCAGACACGGTGTTGATGCCTCGTCTGCAACGCACGACGCTGGATCAACAAAACCCCCCCCAAGGCAGAGTTTCGTCTGCCTTGGGGGGGTGTTCATGGCAAGGCAGTGATCAGGCGTCTGCTTTCTCACCAGCCTTCTTGTCTCCGGCAGCATTGCCAACCCCACCCATTCCGTATTTCCGCATGAAACGATCCACGCGTCCCTCGGTGTCGAGGATTTTCTGGGTGCCTGTGAAGAAGGGATGGTTGCCGCTCCACACATCGACGTGGATTTCGGGCTGCGTGGAGCCAGTGGTCATTACCACTTCTCCGTTGCAGATCACCTTGGCATCGGGATACCAGGTGGGATGGATCTCGGGCTTGGGCATGAGAGGAATCAGCGCTTGGAGAACTGGGGAGCCTTACGGGCTTTCTTGAGGCCGTACTTGCGACGCTCCTTGGCCCGGGGATCTCGGCTGAGATGGCCTTCGGTTTTCAGGGGCTTACGATTATCGGCTGAAAGTTCACACAGGGCACGCGCTGCACCCTGTTTGATGGCGTCAGCCTGACCGGTCAGTCCGCCACCACGCACGTTCACCAGAACGTCATAGTCAGTCAGGAGTCCCAGCGTTTGCAGGGGAGCACGAACCGCAGCCAGATAGGCAGGGTTGTAGTTGAGGTAATTATCGCCGGGGCGACCGTTGATGGTGATGGTGCCGTTGCCTGGCACGAGACGCACGCGGGCCACAGAAGTTTTGCGGCGGCCGGTACCCCAGTAGACGACGGAATTGGTAGTGCTCATTGGGCGGTGGCGGCGGGATCGAGCTGCAGGGGCTGAGGCTGCTGGGCGGAGTGTGGATGCTCGGCACCCTTGTAGACCTTCAGTTTGCGGAACATCTGTCGGCCCAGGGCGTTGTGGGGGAGCATGCCTTTGATGGCCTTCTCCACGATCCGCTCGGGCAGACGCTCTTGGAGGTGCGCGAAGGTTTCAACCTTCATGCCTCCTGGACGTCCGGAGTGACGGCGATACAGCTTCTGCTGAGGCTTGTTGCCGCTCACCCGAATCTTGTCGGCATTGACAACGACGACGAAATCGCCGGTGTCGAGGTGAGGGGTGTAGCTGGCTTTGTTCTTGCCGCGAAGTACGGAAGCTACCTCGGTTGCCAGTCGGCCGAGGGTTTGATTCTCAGCGTCCACCAGATACCACTGGCGGTCGATTGAATCGATGGAGGGGACAGAGGTCTTGTTCATCGCGCCGGCATGCCGGTTCTGATATGCCCCGTCGCGAGCGACGAAGCTGGGCAGGGAGCGTTGGTCACGCCGTGGCGTTCCAACCAGAGCTCAAAGATCGACTCTACCTTGTCGCCGTAACCTCATCCTTCGACGAATGAGATCGTTGCGGTTCAGGTGCTGAATCACCAGCCTGGAGGATCCGGCGGTGGATCCTCCGTGGCCAGACAAAAAGTCGGTTGACAATCGTACCAGCCGCCCTTGCTGAAGATGGTGTCCGCGTAGCCAGCCCTGAGCAGGCAAAGGCCCTGAGGTGGAGCTCCGTCTTTCACCTCCTCGCGCCGTCGTTCCCGCCATCGGTGTTCGAACTGCATCGGGGTGAGTCGATGTTCACCGACGGCCACCAGTTGCCCCATCAACAGGCGGACCATTCCATAGAGAAATCCGCTGGCCTGAATCTCCAGGTCAATCAGATCCCCTCGCCGTTGCACCGCGACATCCTGAATGGTGGTTCTTGAATGCGCTCTGCGGCTGCCAGCGCGCTGAAAGGCTGCAAAGTCATGACTGCCGAGCATTCCCTCCAGGGCCTCAGCCATCGCCTGCTCATCAAGACGTGCCTGGTAGCGATGCCAGCTCCAGGGGGCCAGGAACAGATTGGGGCGCCGACCGTTGTAAAGGGTGTAGCGATAGCGCCGATAGGTCGCCGAATAACAGGCATGCCAGGAGAGAGGCCGTTCTACGGCTTCGCGAACACGGATGCTGGCGGGTAGCCGGCCATTTAAGGCCGGAGCCCAGCGTCTAGCAGGGATCGGGCCGCTGCTGTCGAAATGCACCACTTGTCCGGCTGCGTGGACTCCGGCGTCGGTGCGACCAGCGGCGACGGCATGGACAGGTCGATGGGGATCGAGATCTGCGATGGCCTGTTCCAGTACTCCCTGCACGCTGGTGCCCTGCCGTTGCCTCTGCCATCCACAAAAAAACGACCCCGAATACTGGAGACTGATGGCGATCCGCTGGGGAGGATCGGCTTCAGGTCCAGGTCGGAGGTCGTGAATCGTGCTCTAGTCCGAAGGTCTCAGACCAATTCGATGATGGCCATCTCGGCATTGTCGCCACGGCGACGCACCGTGCGGGTGATCCGGGTGTAACCACCCTTGCGGTCGCTGTAGCGATCGGGGGCTTTCTCAAACAGAGCATGCACGAGCTGCTTGTCGTACACGTAGCCGAGAACACGTCGGCGGGACGCCAGGCTGCCTTCCTTCGCCAACGTGATCATCCGCTCGGCTTCATCCCTCAGAGCCTTGGCGCGAGCCTTGGTTGTCGTCACGCGGCCTTCACGGATCAGTTGCGTGGTCAGGCCACGCAACATGGCCTTGCGTTGGTCAGCTGGGCGGCCCAGCTGTGGGACTCGACATTGGTGACGCATGGTTCGGGTGAGGTCTTGGAATGGAGTGAGGAACGATCAGGCGCTGGTGCGACTCTGGGGGATTTGGATGCCGATGCGCTCGAGTGCTTCGATCACTTCGTCAGCTGACTTGGATCCGAAGTTCTTGATCTCAAGGAGATCTTCGTAACTGAAGCCCATGAGATCGGAAACCGAATTCACTTGAGCTCGCTTGAGGCAGTTGTAAGCACGAACTGAGAGGTTGAGTTCCTCGAGAGGAATCTGAGCCTCGGCCGTTGGCTCAGGTTCTTCGCTGACCTCTTCGACCATGGTGACGGTCGCCAGTGGTTGAAACAGCTCGATCAGCTGGTTCGCCGCCTGGGCAATGGCATCGTCAGGCGTGATGGATCCATCGGTCACCACTTCCATGCGCAGACGCTCGCGAGCCGATCCACCCTCAGCAACGGCTGTTTCGTCGATGGTGAAATTCACCCGATGCACCGGCATGAAGACGGCATCGATCTGCAAAAGGTCGATGGCACTGGTGTCTTCGCTGTGGCGATCCACCGGTCTGTAACCAATTCCCCGCTCGACGTGCACCTCGAGCTCGAGGCTGTATCCCTCGCCGACGGTGGCGATCGATCGCTCTCCGTCCACCACTTGAACCTGGGACGAAAATTGCAGGTCTCGAGCCTTCACCGTGGCAGGACCGGCCACCACCAGACGCCCGATCTCAAGCTCGCTTGTGCGGCTGTTTACTGTGATCTGCTTGCAGTTCAGAAGGATGTCGAGGACATCTTCACGGACGCCAGGAATGGTGGCGTATTCGTGATTGACACCAGCAATCCTCACGGCAGTGACTGCTGTGCCCTCGAGGTTTCCCATCAGGACACGACGCAGCGAGTTGCCGAGGGTCGTGGCTTGCCCACGCTCAAGAGGACCGATGAGAAAAACACCGGTCTGGGAGCGATCGTCAGCGATCTGATGCTCGATACGGTCGATCTGGT
>WTFZ01000095.1:0-4824 GCA_011523835.1 Synechococcus sp. CO36386bin_29
GCGCTCCGCCGCGATCAACCGTTTCATTTCGCCAGCCTCAGTGCAAGGGTTGGAAGCATCGGCGATAACCGCAGTGGTGGCTGGTACGCCTATCGGGCTGCCAAGGCTGCACAAAACATGATGCTGCGGACGCTCAGCGTGGAATGGGCGCGACGATTTCCTGAAGCCACGGTGACATTGCTACATCCGGGTACAACCGATACGGCCCTGTCAAAACCTTTTCAGAGCTTTGTCCCTCCGGAGAAGCTGTTCAGTGCAGAACAAGCGGCCCGCTACCTGCTCGAGGTACTCCTTCAACAGACGCCCAGTGAATCGGGTGAGTTTCTTGCCTGGGATGGTCAACGCATCCCCTGGTGAGCATGGACCTGGAGGGTCTCCAGGGGAATCACCATCAAAGCGTTGTGAGCCGTCGCTTCAAGCCGCACGGGAGGTGCCATCCCATCATCCAGGGCCTGTTTCCACCGTGGTGCGCAGACGCACCAGTGATCGCCGGGTTGAAGTCCCGGAAAGCCGAAGGCAGGAACAGGTGTGCTCAGGTCATTGCCTTGCGCTTTGCTGTAAGTGAGGAAACTCTCCGTCATCACGCAGCAAACGGTGTGCTGTCCCTGATCTGAGGGATCGCTTTTGCAATGGCCATCCCGAAACCATCCGGTCATCGGTTCGCAGCTGCACAGTTCGAGGGCAGAGCCGAGAACGTTGAGATCCTTTGTCTGGTCGTTGATTTGAGAATCGCTCAGGCTGGTCATACGTGCCACTCAAGCCGTTTGATTCTGACGAAGGAGTGCCACATTGCACGACCAGGTGGTTGACGGATCCAGGGGGTTAGGCGTTAAAGGTCATTCAGTTATGCCTCCTCGATGGATTGGGAGTTCACTGAAGACGCGGCGTTCCTCGCCCTCTGCGATGCCTTTCGCGAAAGCGGCGAGTCCTCGGCCATTGAGTTCTTAGCCAATGGTGAGGGTGCCTTCCACTTTCAGGACCTTGCTCAGAACGCGGCGGGCGAAGGGATTGATCTGAGTGAGTCGAGTGCTCTTGAGGAATTCCAGCAGGAGGTGATCGACACCATGGAAAAGCTCTGCCAGGACTGAGTGGCAGAGCCTTGATCAACGGTCTGGGTCAGTCGAAGAAGAAAGCGACTTCCTTCGCTTTCAGACCCTCCCAGCCGGCCTGAAGCAAACGTTCATTGAGGGTGTCCCGGTCGAAGTGCTTGGCGCCCGTGCGGACGACACGGTTCCGCATTGATTTGCGTACTCCGCTTCGCTTGCGTTGGCCTTCGAGGCTCATCACTTCGCGGTAAAGCGCAAGCATTGCGTCGGGCAGAGGTGATCCGTCGAGATCAAGCCCTGCATCGATTGCCTTGTCAATGGCGTCAGGCCCGCTGAGATCCATGGTCTGAAGGGAGAGGGACGCTGCAGTCTGCAGCACCTCGCAGGCTCAGGCGCTGAAATATCGGGCAGTGCTGTGTAACGCCACCAACGCCGTGGTGCTCTGCTCCGGGTGGAGTTGATCGCTCTCATCCATGCTCAAGCCGATTCGATCCGCACCAAGCCAGAGCAGCTGTTGGCGGGAATCTGCCACATTCGGGCAGGCGGGATAGCCGAAGGAATAGCGGCTGCCGCGGTAGCGCTGTGCCAACACATCTCTCAATGGCATGCCATCAGGATCCGCGAAGCCGCATTCGCGCCGGATCCGAGCATGTGTCCATTCGGCGAGAGCTTCAGCCATTTGAACGGCCAAACCGTGGAAAAAAAGGTAATCGCTGTAGGAATCGGCCTCAAATAGCTTCTGAGCGAAAACAGACGCCTTCTCGCCCATCGTGACGGCCTGCATGGGCAACACATCTGTCGGTTCCCCATTGGAGAGATCGCGATAGAAATCAGCAATGCAGTAGCGATTGCCGCTGCGCTGACGCGGCAGCGCGAAGCGCCCGAGTTCTTGGTTTGAGTCGGGGTCAAAAACAGCGACGGCATTGCCGTCTCGGCCACAAGGGAAATAGCCGTAAGCAACAGCCGGTTGCAGCAGATTTTCATTCAGTGATCGCTCCAGCCAGGTCTGAAGGACCGGCTCCGCCTTCGCCTTCAAATCAGCTTCATAGTCTTCCCGAGCCTGATCCTTGGCTTTGCGCATTTGCCACTGGCCGGCAAAGAGGGCCTGACGATCGAGGTAGGCAATCACCTCTGTTAGAGGGATTTGTTCAACCCCTTGCAGCACTTTGGATCCAAGAAAATCTGGTCGCAAAGCGGCTTCTTCGGGAACGGCGTCCGACCGTTCTTCAGTGACTTGAAGGGTGGCAGATTGTTCGCTGTCAGGAGTCGACGCCCCTGCGTCTGCCGTCTCATCAGACGCCGGTTCACAGTCCCCGCCAAGACTGATTCCCTCTGGATTGCCGTTAATGAAACCTTTGAGGTTATTCCAACTTCCATCCTTGCGCGCCTCCACGAAAGCATCCATAAAGCGGAGATCAGTGAACGCGTCTCGGCCATAAATTACTTTCCCGTTGTAGACATCACTGCAATCCTTGTTGACGAATCGAGGTGTGAGCGCAGCGCCGCCAAGGACCACAGGTACATCGATTCCGGCTTCATTGAAGGCCTGCAAATTATCCTTCATAAATGCAGTTGACTTCACAAGAAGACCGCTCATCGCAATGCAGTCAGCCTCATGCTCTTGCTGAGCTGCAATGATTGCTCCAACGTCCTGTTTGATCCCTAGATTGATGACCTCATAACCATTATTTGTAAGAATAATATCAACAAGATTTTTACCAATATCATGAACATCACCCTTCACCGTGGCGATGAGGAATTTCGCTTTGGCACTACGTTTACCATCACTTTTCTCCATATGAGGCTCGAGGAAAGCGACAGCGGCTTTCATCGTCTCAGCAGACTGAAGCACAAAAGGAAGTTGCATCTGTCCAGAGCCGAAGAGTTCACCCACCACTTTCATGCCGTCGAGCAGAAACGTATTCACGATGTCGAGAGGCGGGTAAGTTTGCAGCCCTTCATTGAGTGCATCCTCAAGACCAATCCGTTCTCCATCGATGATGTGTTGCTTCAGCCTTTCTTCAACGGGAAGATCTGCTAGGGAAGGGCCCGATGCTCTGGCGTCCTTTGTGCTGACGCCTTCGAACAGCGTTGTGAGTTCGGTCAGGGGGTCGTAGACACATGCATCACCGTCGAATTGGCGGGCATCGTTGATCAGGTCACGACACACTTTCTGGTGATCGTGGTCAATTTTGATGAGAGGAAGAATCTTCGCTGGTGAAACGATTGCAGCATCCATGCCCGCTTCACAGCAGTCGTGAAGAAAGACCGAGTTCAGCGTGATCCGCGCTGCTGGTGACAGCCCGAAACTCACATTGGAGACCCCCAGCACAACATGCACACCGGGTAGTTCTTTGCGAATGCGCCGGATGGCTTCAATGGTCTCTGCGCCATTGCGCCGATCCTCCTCAATTCCGGTTGAGATAGGAAGTGCCAGCGGGTCGTAGAAGATCTCTCTCGCAGGGATACCGAATTCAACGGCATCGCGATAAGCACGCTTTGCGATTGCCAGCTTCTTTTCAGCGGTTCGCGCCATTCCATCTTCGTCAATCGTGCCGATTACCACGCCGGCTCCATAACGTCGAGCCAGCTCAAGAACCTTGAAGAAGCGTTCATCGCCATCCTCGTAATTTGTTGAATTAAGGATGCATTTACCACCCGCAACTTTTAGACCGGCTTCCATCTTCTGCCATTCTGTGGAGTCGAGCATGAGTGGAAGATTCACGTTGGTAACAACTCGCGTCACCAGTTCATGCATGTCTTTCTCACCGTCCCGACCGACGTAGTCCACATTTACATCGAGAACATGAGCGTTCTCCTTAACCTGACCACGAGCAACTGCCACTAGGCCATCCCAGTCCTCCTCATTGAGGAGTTCGCGAACTTTCTTAGAGCCGCTAGCATTAAGCCGCTCACCGATGATCAAAAAGGAATTGTCCTGGAAATAAGGTGTTGCGCCGTAAATTGATGACGCTGCAGGCTCGTAGCTGAGTTGCTGTCGTTCCAGATGATGAGTGCGCACGTCCCGCACAGCAGGAGAAAGTTCAGATGAAATTTCTGAGAGCGCCTTGATATGTGCTGGCGTCGTGCCGCAGCAACCACCGATCACCTGAACTCCGAGGTCTTCCACGAAATGCATCAACTGCATCTTTAGCTCAAGAGGGGTGAGCCTGTAGTGAGCAACTCCGCCAATGTTTTCGGGCAGTCCTGCATTAGGAATGCAACTGACCACGAAGGGTGAGTACTCCGTCAGATATTTGATGTGCTCTTTCATCTGTTCCGGGCCAGTGGCGCAGTTCAGCCCGAGTACATCAATGGGAAAGGGCTCGAGAATTGACACCACAGCGGCGATGTCGGAACCGACCAGCATCGTGCCGGTGGTTTCCATTGTCACTGACACCATCAGAGGGCGGCGTTGACCGCTGGCCTGGAAGGCAGCCTCCACCCCCTGCAGAGCCGCTTTGATCTGCAAAACGTCTTGACAGGTTTCAATGATGAACAGATCCACATCCCCAGCGAGCAAGCCCGCGGCCTGTTCCCTGAATGAATCCCGCAGCGTGTCGAAGTCGATATGCCCCAGGGTTGGCAGTTTGGTGGTCGGTCCCATCGAACCGGCCACGAATCGTGGCTTGGTCTCGCTGCTGTATTGATCGGCCATCTCTCTTGCCAGCTCTGCGGCTCGTCGATTCAGCGCATATGCCTGATCTTCCAGTCCGTATTCCGCGAGCACCACCGAGGCGGCTCCGAAGGTGTCCGTTTCAATCACGTCACAGCCCGC
>WTFZ01000095.1:4924-15436 GCA_011523835.1 Synechococcus sp. CO36386bin_29
CGAGCACCACCGAGGCGGCTCCGAAGGTGTCCGTTTCAATCACGTCACAGCCCGCATCCAGGAAGAGGCGGTGGACAGCTTGAACCGCATCGGGACGGGTGACAACGAGATTTTCATTGCAGCCCTCCAGGGCTTCACCACCGAAGTCGGCGGCAGTCAGGTCCATCTGCTGCAGCGATGTCCCAGTGGCACCGTCAAACACCAGGACAGGTTTGGACGGATCGTGGAGACGCTTCAGAAAACGCGAGGTTGTAGTACCTGATTTGTTCTGAACTGCCTGCATCTCAACGAAACCATTGATCCCATCCTAGAAACTGCCTCGTACTCCTTCGGTCAGTGATCCAGATCGATGCGGGTCACCCAGTGTGAGAATTCGTCATCCCGGCCTTCGGTGATGGCGATCAGACGCTGCCGCAGAGCATCCATCACAGGACGCTGATTGGAGAGAGGCGTGGATTCCAGCTGGCGGATCGGCGTGATCTTGGCAGCTGTCCCTGTGAGGAACACTTCATCAGCAATGAACAGTTCCGTCTTGTCGACCGGTCGTTCGATCACCGTCATTCCCATGGATTTCGCCAGTTCGATCACACTGGCGCGAGTGATTCCCTCAAGGATGTCCTGATCCACGCCAGGAGTGATCAAGTCACCATCCCTGACGATGAACAGATTCATTCCGCTGGCTTCACTCACCTTTCCGCGTGTGTTCATCAGAAGTGCTTCGTCGAACCCGCTGCTCACGGCTTCCGTCTTGGCCAGGGAACTGGTGATGTAGGCACCACTGATTTTTCCCCGCAGTGGCAGAGATCGATCTTCCTGGCGTGTCCAGCTGCTGATCCTGCAGCTCACCCCCTCAGGGGAGAGGTAGTCACCGAGTTCCAATCCGTAGACCAGAAAATCGGTCTCGATGTTGTGAAGCCTGGGTGCGATTCCGAGATCGCTGGTGTAAACGAACGGTCGAAGATAGATCGGTGTGGATGGTCGGTTGGCCTTCAACATTGCGATGAGTGCATTCATCACCGTGTCCTCACTCAGTTCAGTGAGAAGCAAACGGGCGCTTTGAGACAGACGTCGTGCATGCCGTTCAGCTCGAAACAGAAGCATGCCTCCGGGTTTGGAGGGATCAGGGATCGCTCGCATCCCGCCGAAGGCTCCAGTCCCGTAATGCAGAGCATGGGTCGCCACCGAAACCTTGGCTTCTTCAAACGGAACGCAGCGTCCCTGGAACCAGGCATAGGGAAGGAACTGATGCATCGATGACGATCCGATGATCAGATCTTCTCACTTGCGTGCACCGGGACGCCCATCCCTCAGGACAATGGCTTCATGCATCGCTTAAGCACCCTTCCCGGAGGCAACCCTGACGATCCGCTTTCTTTTGTGGAGCAACCGAGTGCTGAGGTGCTTTTTCTCAGCAGTGCCGGAACGGATCTGTCTGCTTTGGCACGGACTCTGGAGGAGTCCTCATCCCAGGACTGGGACGGTCGCATCCGCGCACTTCCCCTGGATGCACTGAACCATCCAGCACAGATTGATCACTATCTCTCCATCTGCACATCACGTACACGTCTGATCGTGGTGCGTCTTCTTGGGGGGCGTGGGCATTGGTCTTATGGATTGGAACAATGCTCTCTCTGGCAGACCGCTAGGTCTGGGCGTTCCCTTCTCGTCCTGGCCGGAACAGCCGATCAAGACCGTTCGCTTCACAGTCTCGGATCCGTGCCCGAGGGCATCTGTGATGCCATGGCGCTTTTGCTTCGAGAGGGCGGCACGGACAATCTTCAGACCTGGTTGTCAGGTCTGAGCTGGATTCTCGAGAGCGATGAGGAGCGATCGGGGTCCCAAGCACCACCGCTGCTCCAGGCGGTTCCGTCTCCAGATCCAGATCCTTACGACTGGCAAGAGGAGTCGGGTTCACGGGTCGGCGTGATCCTCTACCGAGCGCATCGCCAGTCCGGTGATTGGCTCTGGTGTGATGCCCTGCTGAACGTTCTTCGCCAGCGCGGACTCTCTCCCCGGGCTCTCTGGGTCAGCAGCCTCCGTGACGCGGCTGTGCAGGAGGCCGTTCAAAGGATGTTCCTTCATCAGAAGGTCGCCCTGGTGATCACCACTACCTCCTTCGCATCGGTTCAGTTTTCAGAAGCCGGTCTGGGAGCTCCCCTTTGGGATGGTCTTGACTGTCCGGTTCTCCAGCTCCTGAGTTCATCGCGTCCCCGCAGCTCCTGGACATCGTCGTTTCAGGGCCTGGACCCCATTGATCTCTCGCTGCAGGTTGTCCTCCCCGAGCTGGATGGCCGAATCACCACAAGAATCGGCGCGTTCCGTGAGGTTCTGAAAGCGGACGAACAGCTCTGCACGGCTGTGAAGCGTCTTGAACCCGACAGTGCTGGGATCCGCTGGATCGCTGACCATGCCCTCGCCTGGACTGATCTTCAGACGACCGATGTCAGTGAACGTCGTCTGACGCTGCTGCTGGCGAACTACCCCGTTAGGAATGGACGTCTCGCGAACGGGGTCGGGCTCGATACCCCAGCGAGTTGTCTGAACATTCTTCGTTGGCTGCAGGACGAGGGTTACGACCTTGGAACGCAGCCCTTGCCCCAGGATTCCGACGCCCTGATGGCGCTGATTCTTGCTGGGAGGACCAACGACCCTGAGAGTGAGCTCAGGCCGCCCCTCACCCATCTCCCGCTCGAGACCTACTTGACGTGGTGGTCAACGCTTCCACCATCGGCCAGTGAGTTGATTGAAAACCGTTGGGGTCTACCCCGTGGGGCTGAAGACCTGGATCCTGAAGGGTTTGCGATCCATGGAATCCGTTTCGGAAAGGTCACCGTGCTGGTGCAACCGAGTCGTGGTTACGACCCTGAGCAGCTCAGCGATCTCCACTCACCAGATCTTCCGCCCCCCCATCGCTACCTGGCCCAATACCTCTGGTTGCGCCATGAAGAGCGCTGTCAACTCATGGTCCATGTGGGCAAGCATGGAAGTGCTGAATGGTTGCCAGGTAAGTCCGTCGGACTCAGCGCATCCTGTGGCCCGGCCCTGGCGCTCGGTGCGATCCCACACCTCTATCCCTTCATCGTCAACGACCCGGGGGAAGGGTCCCAAGCCAAACGTCGCGGACATGCTGTGATCCTTGATCACCTGACTCCTCCACTTGGCAGGGCTGGGTTGCACGGCAACCTGCTGTCTCTTGAATCACTGCTCGACGAATACATTGAGGCCCGTCAGCTCGGCGCATCCCGTTGCCGCGCACTGGAACAACAACTCAAGGCGCTGCTTGTCGAATTGGACTGGCCGGGTCGACCTGACACCCTCGAGACCGACACTGAGGCGTCGCACTGGAGCGCCACACTCGAGCAGGTCGAGACCTATCTCTGCGAACTGAAGGAAGCCCAGATCCGCACAGGCCTGCATCGACTTGGGGAATCGCCTTCATCGGCTTCGCTGCTCGAACTGCTGATCGCGATCGCCAGAGCTCCTGTTGCGAACCGACCGGGTCTCACCCAGTGGATCGCTCTCCGGTGTGGTCTTCACGTCGATCCATGGGGCGATGAAGATGGGAAGCTTCTGGCCGACCAAGACCAAAACCTTTTGCGCGCACTGGGTGTTCCAGGTTGCCGTCGGGTCAGTGATGCAGCGGAGTGGATGGAAGGCCAGGCCCAAGAGCTGTTGCAACGCCTCCTCGGTCTTGAAGCCGAAGAGATGGAGGACACCTCCAGTCCACTGGCTGATCCGCTTGTTCAGTGTCTTGGGGAATCACCGCTCCCCGCCGTGCTGGCGTTCATCAAGACGGATCTCTGGCCTCGATTGCAGGACTGTGAAACACGGGAGCGGAGCGCTTTGCTTGCTGGAATGTCCGGACGACGGATTGCCAGCGGTCCTTCGGGCGCACCCACGCGGGGTCGGGATGATGTGCTGCCGACTGGACGGAACTTCTACTCCGTGGATCTGCGCGGACTTCCCACGGAGGCGGCCTGGGATCTGGGGCGATGCAGTGCCGAACAGCTGGTGGAGCTTTATGAGCTGGAACATGGTGAACCCCTGCGCTATCTGGCGTTGTCGGTGTGGGGGACGGCCACCATGCGCAATGGCGGGGAAGACATCGCCCAGATGCTGGCCTTGCTCGGCGTCCGACCTGTCTGGGATGGGCCAACCCGTCGCATGGTGGACCTCGAGCTGATCCCCCTGAGCTTGCTGGGACGGCCTCGGGTTGATGTGACGCTGCGCATGTCAGGGCTGTTTCGGGATGCGTTTCCCCAACTCCTGGGTTGGGTGCATCGGGCTCTCACGCTGGTTGCAGGACTGGATGAGGCGCCCTCCGAGAATCCGCTTGCGCATCTCACCCGGTCGCAAGGTCCCCAATCCAGGTTGTTCGGCTCAGCCCCCGGTGCGTATGGCGCCGGTCTTCAAGCTCTCATCGATTCAGGTCAGTGGGAGCAACGATCTGACCTGGGCGAGGCCTATCTCGCCTGGAGCGCCTGGCGATACGACGGAGATGCCGTCGCCCATGCTGACCGTCAGGGTTTGGAGCATGCGCTTCGCTCGGTTCAGGTGGTGCTCCATAACCAGGACAACCGAGAACACGATCTTCTCGATTCCGATGATTACTACCAGTTCCAAGGAGGCTTGGCCGCTGCCGTACAACAGGCCGGTGGTCAGTCACCGAGGCTTCTGTTTGCAGACCACTCCCGTCGCGAACGCCTCCGGATTCACGGGCTCGAACGGGAGATCGACAAGGTTGTGCGCAGCCGACTCCTCAACCCCCGCTGGATCAAGGGCATGCAGCGTCATGGTTACAAGGGAGCTTTTGAAATGGGTGCCAGTCTCGATTACCTCTTCGCCTACGACGCCACAACTGGAACCGTTCCCGACTGGTGCTACACCCGAATCGCCGAGTCCTGGCTGCTGGATAACAACGTGCAGAGGTTTTTGCAGAAAGCCAATCCCTGGGCTCTCCGGGACATGGCTGAACGCCTGTTGGAGGCATCCCATCGCAAGCTCTGGAGCGACGCTGATGCGTCACTCCTCAACAGGATCAGAGCATTGCTGCTCGATGTGGAACGCACGGTGGAATGCGGTGTTGATCTGAACCCGTAAAGGGAAGCTCAGTTGTTGAGGTCGCGGACCATCGCCCGGAACGGATCAATCGACCCAGGCTTGTCACTGGGGGCAGCTCCGGCGCGGGACGCAGGGGCAACCGTTTCCTCCTGGGGCTTGAGCTCTTCTTTGCGGGCGACAGGAGCTGCGTCGGGAGCCGTGGGGGTGTTGACGCCTGAGGCCTTCAGGGCGCTGCCTTTGAGTTTCTGATCCAGCTCCGACTGGGTCATGGTTTCGGCGAACGTTTTCTTCACCGGTTTCGGAATTCCACCTTTGACCAGGCTTTCCATGGGCTTTTCCGTCTTCGGATTACCAAGTCCTTCGCTGCGCTTGTCCACCTTGAGATCAAGGGCGTCCACTTCAGTGACGAGTTCCTTGCCACCGGGGTTGTCGAGGGTCCCTGGGAAGGTCCGGCGGATGGTCTTGGCCTCCCGCATGTAATCCCTGTTGCCGAGGGACGAGGAGCTGTCGCTGTCGAGGTAGTAGGCCTCGGGCTTGGGTTTTGCCTGCTTGGGACCGGACCCCTCACGGGAACGATCGGCATCGGAGGAACCGGAATTGAGCAGACGGTCAAAGAAACCCATACCCGAAATCAGGGACGTTGACTGAACTTAGCGACCTCTCAGGTCAACACCGTGGCTGTCGGTTCCACACGTACGCAAAAGGCCAAGGTTCTTCAAGTGCGCGTCGATCTGTTCACACACGATGGGAGTCCATTGCCACTGGGGTTGCATGTCGTAGTCGTACCAGGCTTCACCTCCGTCGATACCAAGATCGGCAGCGGCATCGATCAGGTCTCGAAAACCCAGCCTGTAGCGGGCAGGGTGAGCAAGAACGGCCAACCCCCCAGCGTCATGGATTGCTTTGACAACACTGTCAGCACGTAGAGCCTCGCCAACAACCGCATCTCCACGGTTGTAGATCGCCAGCGACGCATGGCCTGGTTCAAAACCGAGAGCGAGCATATGGATCAAGCAACCGCGAAGAATGCAGCTGATTTCCATTCCGGTCCAGAGTGTTGGAGCAGGACGACCCTTCTCCTGTTGCTCCTGAAGCCAGGCTTGCATGGGCAGGTATGCAGCTGACGAATGGTGATCCGTGACTGCGAGATGCCGCAGCCCATTGCTGCTGGCCTGTTGAATCAGATCCGCAGGCTGAAGACTTCCATCACTGCAGATGGTGTGGCAGTGAAAATTGAGCTCACCCGGGCAGCTTTGAGGATTGACCGTCTCAAGAACCGCCCGCAAGGGATGGGAATCAGCTGGCATGACCGGTCTCCAGGGCGGTGGCTTCGGCTTTCAGACGGCGCCACCGGGCATAGAACTGAATGGATGCAGCCATGAACACAACCAGTCCGACGATGAACCAGGTGGCTGCACTGGTTGGGAACTGCGTTTTGAACACCACCAGCATCACCACGATCACCAGGAGCAACGTCGGCAGTTCATTCAGAGCGCGCAATTGTTTGCCACTCCACTGACAGGACCCATCCTGCAGTTGTCCCATCAGCCGGTAACAGAACCAGTGGTAGACGAGCAAAGCAGCCACGAATCCGAGCTTGGCGTGCATCCATCCCTGCTGAAGCCAGCTCGGTTGCGCAACCAGCAATCCGATGGCCATGGTCACGGCCACGACCATCCCTGGAGTGGTGATGATGTTGGCGAGACGCTTTTCCATCAGGCCGTACTGGTTCTTGAAAGCCAAACTCAGGTCGGGCTCTAGGTCTTCAGCCTCCACGTGATAGATGAAGAGACGAACCAGGTAGAAGAGTCCTGCGAACCAAACCACAACACCCACGATGTGCAGGGTTTTGAACCAGAGATACGCCTCGGGTGGAAGTGACATCGCCAGGAAATGACTCAATGAGACCATAAACAGGGTCTAACCGAGCCCGTCAAGAAATACAGATGCGCAACGCTGGTGAGCCAGGAGTGTGTCCGGATCCATGCGATCAAGATTCCTTGCCATCATCGCGAGCCGATACTGCTTTCGGAAGAAGGCCTCGTGCCGTTTGATGAAACTCCAGAACAGACCATCCCAGACATCACACCAGTCCCCCTTTTTGTAATCCGACATCTTGCGGACGTAGTTTGATCCTGAGAGGTAAGGCTTGGTGGTGAACAATCCTCCATCGGCGAACTGACTCATGCCGAACACATTCGGAACCATCACCCAGTCGTAGGCATCGACAAAGAGCTCCATGAACCACTGGTAGACCCGTCGAGGGTGAAATCCGCAGAGGAGCATGATGTTGCCAAGCAGCATCAGCCTCTCGATGTGATGGCAATAGCCGGTGTTGAGGGCATGACCGATGGCGTCGTCGATGGGTGGGAGTCCTGTTGAGCCTGTGTAGAAGGCATCTGGGATTGGGCGATCCTCGAAATTCCAGAAATTGCTGTTGCGCATAGCGACTCCATGGAGGCGGTACATCACAGCCATGAATTCCCGCCATCCCACGATCTGACGGATGAATCCTTCCAGAGAATTCAGTGGAATGTCTCCGTTGGATGCGCGCTCGAGGGTTCGGTCAAGAACCTGTTGAGGCGTCAGCAGCCCGATGTTGAGCATCGGTGTGAGAACGCTGTGCCACATCACGCGATGTTGTGTGCTGATCGCATCCTCGTAAGCGCCGAAGTCTCGGAAGCGATGGTCAAGAAACGTCTGCAGCCAACGTTCTGCGTCGTCATGCCGTACGGGATAACGAAAGTCATTCCAGCTGCCAATGAATGGAAGTGTTTCTGTCTCGAGTTCGCTGCGCGCCTGTTCCACATCGGCATCAGTGGGTTGAAAAGGCTCAGCTGGAACACTGATTCCTTTTGGAAGCTTCTTGCGATTGTCAGCATCAAAGCTCCACTTCCCCCCCAGCGGACCTCCATCCTGGTCCAGAAGCAACCCCATCCGCCGGCGTTGTTGCTCATAGAACTTCGCCATAAAGGGTTTGCGGCCGCTTGCAAAGTGTTCTTTGACCATCGACGCGGGAGTGAGAAACATCGGCGACGTCATGATCTGGAGGTTCACTCCTGTGCGATCCGCGAACTGACGCAGGCGTTTCTCGAGCAGATCGTCGAACGGATCAGCCAGGTGATAACTGACATATCCCATGTCGAGAAGGACTCGCAGGTGATCCTCAGTTCGGGGTTCTTCGTGATGGCGTCGATGGAAGACGGTGAACCCTTGGATCTCCAGGGTTCTGGCGTAGACCGTCATCGAGGTTCTGTGCAGCAGAAGGCGCTGCCTGTGCACCTGAATCGGCCATTCAGGATCGGTTCCGAAGAGAAGAGGGTCCTCAATCAGTGCCACGGCACGACCCTTCTGGATGGCCGGATGATCGGCAAACAGTTGATGGGGGTAAACCAGCGAGATTTCCATGGTCAGCGTCCCTCACCGGCAAGGCGGCATGCCCTGCGACCGAGGGCGGTCGCATAGGCCCTGTCCACAGGTCCGGAGCTTGGGCTTAGCTGGCCGGCGAGGCAATTCATCACCACCTTTTCCCGGTGACCCTGTTGGTCATTCAGTTTCAACACCAGTTGCCAGTGGTTCTTCGCGCTGCGGGTGATGTCATCGGCGCAGACGGGACCGGTACAAAGTCCCGGAGAAGCATGAGCAGAGTGCACACTCCACGGACCTGAAACCATGCCGATCAAACAGAGGATCAATGGCAGGACACGGATCATCGACTGATCGGCTCCGAGACTTGAATCGCACCATCCTGCTGGGTGTCCTCTTCGGGATGGAAAAAACGGCGGATGTCTCGCGCTAGGGCGATGCCAACTCCTGGTGCCTTTTCCAGGGTTTCCACCGAGGCCAATTGAATGGCATCGATCGAATGGAAATGGGCAAGCAGATCTTTCACTCGTTTCGGTCCTACCCCCGGGATATCCGAGAGCCGAGACCGCTTCATGCGTTCTCCACGCTGTTGTCGGTGATAAGTGACGGCAAAGCGATGGGCTTCGTCGCGCAGTCTGCGCAGGAGAGAGACACCGAGTTGATCTGCATCACTGTCGAGAGGCTGGCTTTCCCCTGGCAGGAAGATCTCCTCGCGTTGTTTAGCGAGGGAGCAGACCGTGAGATCTTCGTGAAGATCCAGTTCACGCAGTGCTTCCATCACTGCAGAGAGCTGGCCCTTACCACCATCGATCATGACCACGTCGGGCCAGTCGTTGAGTCCATCGGTCTGCAGCGCGCTGCCCCCCTTATGGCGCAAGGCTCCGACGTCGACGCCATCGGCTTTGGCGCGTGACCAACGCCTGAATCGACGTCGCATGATCTCAGCCATGGCCATGAAATCGTCACTGTGACCGGCTCGGATGCTGCTGCTGCGGATTTTGTATTTGCGGTAGTGCTGTTTGGCAGGTAAACCATCGATGAACACCACCTGGGAGGCCACGGCATCACTACCCTGGATGTGACTGATGTCGTATCCCTCGATCCGGCGGGGCGGAATCGGTAACTCAAGCAACTGAGCCAGATCCTCCGTAGCCAAAGCCTGCTGTTCCTGACTTTGCTTGGCCCGCAGCAGCTCAAACTCGGCATTTCTCTGCAGCAGTTCAATCAGATCGGCCTTCTGTCGCTGCTTGGGGCAGTGGATCTGAACACGTCGCTCGCGCTGCTCCGTCAGCCACTCCTCCAGCATCTTCTGCTGAGGCAACGGATGCTGAACCAGCAATTCCGGCGGGATCTCGACGGCATCGACTTGGCTGTAGTGCTCTTCGATCACCCGCTGCAGAATCAGGCCGGGATCCAGGCTCTCGGCATTGGCCATGTAACCCAGCCGTCCCACCAGTTTCCCAGCACGCATCTGGAACAACTGAACGGCAGCCACCCGCTCATCACAGGCCAGGGCGACGACGTCCCGGCTCACCGTTGAGTCCGGAAGACTCATCTTCTGATCAGCGGTCAGTTGATCTAGCCCTTGAAGCTGATCACGCACACGGGCCGCAGCCTCGAAGTCGAGGCGTTCGGAGTAGCGCTCCATCTGTTCGGTGAGCAATCGCTGCAATTCATCGCTGCGGCCCTGGAAAACCATTGCCACCTTGCGCAGGGTCCGGTGGTAGTCCTCGGAGCTGATTTTTTCCTGACAAACCCCCGGGCAACGTCCGATGCTGTAGTTAAGACAGGTGCGATCAGGGTGAAGGGGTCTCGGTCTCTGCCGCAACGGAAACACCCGCTTCACGAGAAACAAGGTTCGCCTGAGCAGTCCGACATCGACATAGGGGCCGTAGAAGCGATCGAGCGGACTGCGGAACCGCCGCCGTCGCGTGATGAAGATTCGTGGATACGCTTCACTCCACGTTATGCAGAGGTAGGGATATTTCTTGTCGTCTTTCAACAGCACATTGAAATGAGGCTGCTGGTTTTTGATCAGGTTCGACTCGAGAGCGAGCGCTTCGGCTTCGCTGTCGGTCACGATGA
>WTFZ01000160.1 GCA_011523835.1 Synechococcus sp. CO36386bin_29
GCACCGACAAGCAGGAGGTGTGTGGAGCTGACGGGAAGTGAACTTTGGAGCAAGGTTCAGCAGACCCTTCAGAGCAACCTCAGCAAGCCCACGTTTGAGACCTGGATCAGGCCAGCGCAATGCAGTGCCTTCACTGACGGAACGCTCACCCTTCTGGCGCCCAACAGCTTCGCGAGTAACTGGCTCCGAAAAAATTACGCCGGCACGATCGCTGATGTCGCCTGTGACATCGTCGGTCGTCCGGTTCTGGTGAGGGTGGAGGCTCGTGACGTTGAGCCCGGAGGTGGCAGCCCCAGCACAGCAGTCACTGCAGTGACTGCTGAGTCAACACCTTCGCCGCCCGTGGTCGAGGCGGTGCCGAAGGCCTCGAAGGCGCCCCGCCGTCTCCCCGGATTGAACATGCGCTATGTGTTCAATCGCTTTGTGGTGGGTCCGAACAGCCGGATGGCTCATGCTGCCGCCCTAGCTGTGGCCGAAGCCCCAGGACGGGAATTCAATCCGCTGTTCATCTGCGGCGGAGTCGGGCTCGGGAAGACACATCTGATGCAGGCCATTGGCCATTACCGGCTTGAAATCGATCCTGAGGCGAGGGTTTTCTACGTTTCCACTGAAACATTCACCAACGATCTGATCCTGGCGATCCGTAAAGACGGCATGCAGGCGTTTCGTGATCGTTATCGGGCTGCTGATCTGATCTTGGTGGATGACATTCAGTTCATTGAGGGAAAGGAATACACCCAGGAGGAGTTCTTTCACACCTTTAATGCGCTCCATGAAGCGGGCCGTCAGATCGTGATCGCCAGTGATCGGCCTCCTAGCCAAATCCCCAGACTTCAGGAGCGCCTGATCTCCAGGTTTTCTATGGGATTGATCGCCGATATTCAGGCACCGGATCTGGAAACACGGATGGCCATCCTGCAGAAGAAAGCGGAACAGGAGCGTGTGGCACTGCCAAGGGATCTCATTCAATACATCTCCGGACGTTTCACTTCGAATATCAGGGAGCTCGAAGGTGCACTGACAAGAGCCGTGGCTTTCGCCTCTATCACCGGCATGCCTATGACCGTTGAATCCGTTGCTCCCATGCTTGATCCGAGTGGTCAAGGCGTGGAGGTCACTCCTCAACAGGTGATCGACAAGGTCTCAGAGGTGTTTGGAGTCAGCTGCGATGAAATGCGCAGCAGCAGCCGCCGGCGGGCTGTCAGTCAAGCCCGGCAAGTTGGAATGTTCTTGATGAGACAAGGTACCGGTCTCAGCCTTCCGCGTATCGGCGACACCTTCGGGGGAAAAGATCACACCACGGTGATGTATGCGATTGAACAGGTCGAGAAGAAATTGTCGAGCGACCCGCAATTGGCCAGTCAGGTACAAAAAGTGAAGGATCTTCTGCAGATTGACTCCCGTCGGCAGCGTTAGTCAGTGCTTCCTTGCCAACCGGCGAGATGACGTGCAGCTGCGGAACGGACCAGACATCGTGCTGCAGGCAGTGCAGGATCCAAGCGAGCGGAGCTGAAGGGAGGGAGCGGCCTGGTTCTCAGCCAGCTTGCCCATCGGAACTCGTGATAAGGAATGAGAGGTTGTGGCTTGATCAACCCTTCCTTTTTCAGTTTCCAGACCAGGCTTCGGTAGGGATCGTCCTGCAGACCGAGGAGGTTGTGGGGTAAGTCAGTTGCGGGCTGCGGTCCATTGCCACGACCATCAAACAGGTACAGCCAGCCGCGGTTGTGCAGGGCCACGAGTGCTGACTCCCTCGAGTCGCTGTCGAGCTCAGCAATCACATAGCCGTAGGTGGTGACGGATCGATCAAGTTCAAGAAGCGCACGAAGCCTGTGGTGACGATCCACCATCCACAGTTGCCCCAGGCGGTTGCGGACCAGCGGGACCGGTTTGCCGCGTAGATAACGACGTCTGTCTTTTGCGCTTTGGCTATGGAAATCCTGCTGTCGACTCCAAACCTCTGATAAACCCACACACATCTGGGTGGGTTGCAGATCATTGACCTTCACCTCGAAGAGATCGTGGTTGTTGTCGTGATCAGGAATGGAATCGAAGTGAGGAAGCTGCAGAAAAACCTCTGCCCCTAGTTTATATCCACACTTTATGACGAGAATTGGCTCAATTCGGGTTGAGAATCGTCATCTGGACGACCCCGACGACTTGGGGGATTGGACTCAGTCCGAAAGGAATCGCTGCCAGCGTGAAGGTGTAAAGGTCTGCCGGAGGATTGGTTCCTGCCTTGAAGGCAACGGTCACTGTGTTTCCTGGGGACACAGGTTCCTGGAATTGAACGTTGACGCTGCGAGCCTGATTGCTGAACTCGGCAACAGTGGGAATGGTTCGCCCTTCTCGTCGCGGCGTGCCGATGAACGCTTTGACCGGGACAGCCCCGTAAGAAAAGGCGGGCTGAACGCCCCGGATTTGTTCAAGACTGATCCCACCAAGTCCAGCTTCGGCTCCTTGAGGAAAGTCAAGAACCACGTAGTAAGTCGCACGCCCTTCGAAGGCATACCACCGGTAATTTACGAGTCGTGCCTTTGTCGGCACTGCAACGAAGCTTGTCTGGCCATTGATCTCAACG
>WTFZ01000152.1 GCA_011523835.1 Synechococcus sp. CO36386bin_29
TGAACATGCAGCTCTCCTGACATAATGTCGCCATCTGGGTAATGAAAAAGAAAAGCAAATTGCATCGCAGTGACATCAACCGGTAAGGGTTGTTCTGACGGCACTGAAGCAGTCGTGGACATTTCTGATGATCCGATGCCTCCCCAGATGCGTTCTTCGGTCGCCATCGCTGATCCATGGTCGCCGTGACTCAGCGGCGCCATGCCTCCCATTCGTTCGTAGATGTCGTAACTAAAGAGACCAACGAACAGAACCACAATCGCTGGTACGGCAGTCCAGAAGACTTCCAGTGGAAGATTCCCTTCCAGGGCCAGTCCATCTCCGAGCTGACCCGGGCGGCGACGGAAACGGACCAGGCTGTAGATGATCAGCCCAACAATGCCAATAAACAGAATCGTTCCGATACTGAAAAGAACACGGAACAACTCGTCGTAAATGGGTGCATTGGTGCTGGCATCAACGGGTAAAAGATTGATGTTCTGACCGATCCACAACCCCCCGAGCACGAGGAGCATGCCCAGCACCAGGGTGACGATCGCTGAGGGGATCCGCACGAAGACCTCAACACAGGCAACTTCAGGCTATGGATCTTGGCGTCAATCACCACGGGGTGATTGTTAAACCCGCCTGAAGTTCCTTCCTACTGACTGTGGTCGATGGGATTCATGTCAGCGAAATCGCATTAATCAAGAGACTTGATGTTGCACTCCTGCAAAGAGCGTGTCGTTCTGATTGAGATCGCTACGTTTTGAAAATCCCTGGTTCGTGAGGAGTCGGCGTTGACTACATCGTCCGTGGGTTCGATTCGACTTCGCCTGGCGCAGCTGGCAGCGCACCTGGTGGTGGCACTCGTCGCACTCGTAGTCATCGGCGGTGCCACCCGGGTGATGGAGGCAGGCCTGGCCTGTCCTGATTGGCCGCTCTGTTACGGGACGTTCCTTCCAGGCCGGCAGATGAATCTGCAGGTTTTTCTGGAATGGTTTCACCGGCTCGACGCTTTCGTCGTGGGCATCGCCCTGCTCGTGCAGCTCGCAGCTGTGTGGTGGTATCGCCGCAATCTTCCGGATTGGTTGCTCCCCTTCAGCGCACTTCTGGTGCTGATGGTGGCGTTGCAGGGAGGTCTGGGGGCGCTCACCGTGCTTCAACTCCTCCCTTCAGCGGTGGTCACCGCCCATCTGGCCCTGGCGCTGACGTTGGTGATCTCCGTGAGTGGTCTCACTCAGGTTCTGCTCAGTGGGTCCAAGGTCACTCCCGCTCCTCGCTGGTGGCCCTGGCTTGGTGGCCTCAGTGTGATCGCTGTCTCTGCGCAGAGCTTGCTGGGCGGTCGGATGGCGACCTCCTGGGCCGCCCAGCGCTGCCTTGAGGCCGGCCAGTCCTGCCAATGGCTGCACTGGCATCGCTCCTTTGCCACTCCAGCGGCCCTCGCCGTCGCTGTGTTTGTTGTTGTTGCCCTGCTCGCCGGTGGCTGGGCTCGGCAGCAATGGCCGCTGCTGCTCACGGCCCTCGGTCTTGTGGCAGCTCAGGTCGCTCTCGGGGTGTCGACGTTGCGCATGGGCCTGTCTCAGCCGGCTTTGACGGTGGGGCATCAGCTCGTGGCCTGTCTTTTGGTGGCCGTCCTTGCCGCTCTCAGCTGCCGTCGGCCCCCTTCACCCTCGGCCCCCCGTTCGGTCGTTCTCGACCCCCCAACTCTGGAGACTTGTCATGGCTAGTTCATCCGCCACAGCAGTCCCGCTCACTCGTGAGCAGGTGGTGCCTTCGAGACGACGCATCAAGCTTCCTGCCTGGTTGGAAGTTGCCAAGCCGAGGCTGATTCCTCTCTTGTTGGCCACCACCCTGGGGGGGATGGCACTCACCGAAGGCTGGCCCCTGTCATCGCCTCGTTTGGTCTGCACCCTGGGTGGGGGTGCGCTGGCAGCCGCAGCTGCCGGTGTCCTCAATTGTCTCTGGGAGCAAGAGCTCGACGGCCGCATGCAACGCACCAGTGGGCGAGCCTTGCCATCGGGTCGCCTGTCTCCCACGGCTGCGTTCGCTGGCGCGGTGTCCTGCGTTCTGGCTGCTGCCACCCTGTTGGTCAGCGGAGTGAACTGTCTGGCTGCAGGGCTGTCGTTGCTTGGGCTGTGCAGTTATGTGCTGCTTTACACCGCTTTTCTCAAGCCTCGGACACCTCAGAACATTGTGATCGGAGGGGTTGCAGGAGCAATCCCTCCGTTAGTTGGTGCTGCTGCAGCCACCGGTCATGTGGGCCTCGGGGGGTGGTGGTTGTTTGCCCTGGTGATGGTGTGGACTCCGGCCCATTTCTGGGCTCTGGCTCTCCTTCTGCGCGATGACTACCGTGCCGTCGGCATTCCCATGCTGCCGGTGGTGAAGGGGCCGGTTGTGACGGCACGGGCCATTCGTCGTTATGGATGGGCCACTATGCTCCTCAGCTTTCTGGGGGTGTGGGCTCTGCCCGAGGGGGGCCTGTTGTATGGGCTGCTTCTGCTTCCCTTCAATGGAAGGCTGCTGCAGATGGTTGAACGGCTTGGCGCTGAGCCCGACAGCATCGACCGTGCCAAGGGGCTGTTCCGTTGGTCGATTCTTTATCTCTTCGGGATTTGTCTGTTGTTGGTCTTCAGCCGTCAGTCAGGCGCTGCGGTGTTCGATCTCCAGCTGAGAGGCTGGCTTGCTGCCTTCCCCGTCGGCCTCCCCGGCATCAGTGCCTAGATTTTGCCCCATGTGTTTCCTAGGAAGGGATGTCACTGATTGAGCTGGATCATCTGGAGAAGTCCTATGGGATGGTTCCGGCTCTGACGGATCTAACGCTCGCTGTTCCTGAGGGTTGCCTCTACGGATTTCTGGGTCCTAACGGGGCAGGAAAGACCACGACCTTGCGCATTCTCGCCACCTTGTTGTCTCCTGACAGCGGACGGGTGATTGTGGCCGGCGTTGATGCGCTGGAGAACCCCCGTCAGGTGCGACAGATCCTGGGATATGTGGCTCAGGAGGTGGCGATCGACAAAATCCTCACAGGTCGTGAGCTGCTCGCGTTGCAGGGTGATCTGTATCACCTGCCGCGAACGGAAAGAAATCAGCGCATCGATGATTTGATCCAGCGCCTCTCGATGCAGGAGTGGATTGACCGGCGTTGCGGCACCTATTCCGGTGGGATGCGGCGACGGCTGGATCTTGCCGCTGGTTTGCTGCATTCTCCCCGTCTTCTCGTGCTGGACGAGCCCACCGTGGGCCTTGATCTCGAGAGTCGTGCTGTGATCTGGGATGTGCTCCAGGACCTGCGGGATCAAGGCACCACCATCCTGCTGAGCAGCCATTACCTCGAGGAGGTGGATGCTCTGGCCGAACGGATGGCGATCATCGACGCCGGGCGGGTGATCGCTGAGGGGACACCGGAGGAGCTGAAATGTGCCCTCGGCGGCGATCGCGTCACGCTGCGCGTGCGCGAATTCAGTGACCAGGTTGAGGCAGAGACGATCCGTGATCTTCTTGATGCGGTCGAGGGTGTGCGCCGGATCGTGATCAACCGGGCCCAAGGGCACTCCCTCAATCTTGTGGTGGATGGCGATCATGTCCTTCCCCGTATTCAGCAGCGTCTGGGTGACAACGATCTGCGCGTTTTCTCTTTGGCTCAGAGTCGTCCGAGCCTCGACGACGTTTATCTCCAGGCGACAGGGCGCACCCTGATGGACGCTGAACTGGCGGTGGCCGGGCAACGTGATCCAAAGCAGGAGCGTCGCCAGTCCATGCGCTGAAGCCTTGTTGCAGTCGCTCTTTTCGTTGTTCTGATCCATGACCAACTCCGTTCTCGATCTCTCCACGCCGCAGCAGCACCAACGCTCCGCTCTGTCGGAGCTGGCTCAGGAAACCGGAGCTCTCACCCGCAGGCTTTTTGTGCAACTTCAGCGGCGACCGTCCACGTTGGTGGCGGGGATTCTTCAGCCTCTGATCTGGTTGGTGCTGTTCGGCGCCTTGTTCTCCAGAGCTCCTGAGGGTCTGCTGCCGGGTGGGATGAGTTACGGCCGTTTTCTGGGGGCTGGCGTGATCGTGTTCACAGCCTTCAGCGGAGCTCTCAATGCAGGCCTGCCCGTGATGTTCGATCGCGAATTCGGTTTTCTCAATCGGCTGCTGGTGGCTCCGCTGCGCAGTCGCAGTTCGATCGTGCTCGCATCGGTGATCTACATCACCACCCTGAGCCTGGTGCAGAGCCTGGCGATCATGGTGACCGCGGCATTCCTCGGCTACGGCTGGCCAGGTGCGGCCGGTCTGCTCCTTGTTCTGGTCACGCTTCTGCTGCTGGTGTTTGCTGTCACTGCCTTGAGCCTGGGGCTCGCCTTCGCACTGCCAGGTCATATTGAGCTGATCGCCGTGATCTTCGTGGCGAACCTTCCTCTGTTGTTTGCGAGCACGGCTCTAGCTCCTCTCAGCTTCATGCCTCCCTGGTTGGGCTGGCTAGCGGCGCTGAATCCCCTTACCTTCGCGATAGAGCCAATCCGTGCCGCGTATGCCGGTCCGTTGGATCTTTCTTCCGTTCTTCTGGAAGCTCCCTACGGCTCTCTCACCGGTACCACTTGTCTGCTTGTGCTCGCTCTGCTGACCGCCGGCCTGTTTCTGCTCATTCGTCCCCTGCTCAATCGCAAACTCGCCTGATCCCGTGACTTCTTCTCCTTATCAGCATCAGGACCCACGTCAGATCGCCTTGCAGCGTCAGATCGAGCAGGGGCGTCAGGACGGTGATCTTCAGCGTCTTCAGCGGCTGGAGCTTCTCTGGGTGCATCGTTATGGTGTCAAAACCCTGCCAGTGGCTGATCGGTCGATGGATCAGCCGGGTGATCCTTGGGACACTTCTGAACCATCACCGGTAGTGGTGTCGCAGGCCGAGGTGGACTGCTTTCTAGGGCAGGCAAGTCTGGATCAGATCGACCAGGATCAATCAACCAAGAGCCACCAGGATCAGCCAACCTTGGACGGCCAAGAACCATCAGCTCCTGAGGCTGTCGGCCCTGTGCCGGTGGCAAGCCCTCAGCGCCTGCGTCGCTGGCTCAAGCCACTCAATCGATCAGAATCCTCCAAAGCCTCCTGATGACGTTGTCCAGCGGCTCTCGGATCAATCGGCAGCAACTCGGCCGTGGGTTGATTGTGTCCGTCCAGGCTCCGGAAGGCTCGCCGATGCGGCATCCCGACGTCATTGCCGCCATGGCCGAGGCTTCTCTGCGAAACGGTGCCATCGGCGTCAGGTTGGAGAGCCCCGAGCACATCGGTGCCGTACGAGAACGCTGCCCGAACGCTCTGATCGTCGGTCTCTGGAAGCGCTCCTGGCAGGACAGTTCCGTTTACATCACACCGCGTTGGCATGAAGTGCAAGCGGTCTGGGGGGCAGGGGCCGATGTGGTGGCACTGGATGCAACCGATCGTCCACGGCCTGATGGCGAGGCGTTGGAGAACTTGGTGAAAAGGGCCAGAGATGATCTCGGAGCGCCCTTGATGGCGGATGTCGATACCGTTGAGAACGGACTTCGCGCTGCCTCGCTGGGATGCGACTGGATTGGAACCACCCTGTTCGGTTACACCGAAACCACCAGGGAATCCAAACCCCCTGGTTTTCATCTCTTGAAGTCGTTGCGTGCCCAGCTTCCAGATGAAACGAGTCTGATCTGTGAAGGTGGGATCGCCTCACCGAAGACAGCCGAAGAGGCCCTCGCCCTGGGAGCCGATGCGGTGGTCGTCGGCACCGCCATCACAGGCGTGGACCTGCAAGTGGCCGCGTACCACCGTCACATCACCAGGCAGACTGCTTGAGTCTCGCGAGACTCGGCCGTGTTGCGCCTGGTGGCTCCACCCATCCTGATGGCAGGCATTATTTTCGGCTTGCCAATGGCCAGAATGCCCATGGCTGAGATTCAGGCCCTCAACCGCGAATTGGGGCAGCTGTGCCGCAAGCCGCCCCGAGAAGCCTTGGCCGTGTGCCGTATTCACGCCCGCCTGATCCGCTCGCTCTGATCGGGCGAGCCAGGCGGGCGTGAGAGGGCTCACATCATCCCGGGCATGCCCATGCCACCCATGCCGCCCATTCCTCCCATGCCACCCATGGGATCGCCGCCGGGAGCAGGGGCTGCTGGAGGTTCGGGCTTATCCGCCACCACCACTTCAGTGGTGATCAGCAGTGACGCGATGGAAACGGCGTCTTGCAGACCTAGTCTCACGACTTTGGCAGCGTCGAGGATGCCTGCCTCCAGCAGATTTTCATAGGCCCCCGTCAATGCATTGAAGCCCTGGCCGGTGCGCTGAACTTGCTCGATCACCACATCGCCATTGGCTCCCGCATTGATTGCGATCTGGCGCAGAGGTGCACTCAGTGCGCGACGCACGATCTCAACGCCGGTGCGCTGATCACCTTGAAGTTGATCAGCCAGACCGGTGAGAGATCCTGCCAATTGGATCAACGTGCTGCCTCCGCCGGCCACGATGCCTTCTTCGACAGCCGCTCTGGTGGCATTCAGTGCATCCTCGATCCGCAGTTTGCGGTTTTTCAGTTCGGTTTCTGTTGGAGCGCCGACCTTGATCACGGCCACACCGCCAGCGAGTTTTGCAATCCGCTCGTTGAGCTTTTCGCGGTCGTACTCCGAGTCGGTGTTGTCCAGTTCCCTGCGGATGGACGCCACGCGCTCAGCGACGGCTTCACGGCTGTCGTCGCTCGCAACGATCGTGGTTTCTTCCTTGCTGATGGTGATGCGACGAACGCGGCCGAGATCCTGCAGCGTGACCTTGTCGAGCGTCATGGCTCGGTCTTCACTGATCACCGTTCCACCGGTGAGGATGGCGATGTCAGCGAGGGCGGCTTTGCGGCGCTCGCCGAAGGAGGGTGCACGCACTGCTGCCACCTGAAGAACACCGCGGTTCTTGTTCACCACCAGGGTCGCCAGGGCCTCTCCATCCACTTCTTCAGCCAGGATCACCAGAGGTGATCCTGTTTTCTGAACTGTCTCGAGAACCGGCACGAGGTCAGCCACGGCACTGATTTTGCGATCCGTGAGCAGCAGCAGAGCGTTTTCGAACTCACAGATCTGGCGATCACCATCGGTGACGAAGTACGGGGAGCTGTAACCGCGATCAAACGCCATTCCTTCAGTCACTTCCAGCTCGGTGGCCAGTGACTTCGATTCCTCGACGGTGATCACCCCATCAACGGTGACCTTGTCCATCGCTTCAGCCACCATGCGGCCGACTTCTTCATCGCCGCCTGCACTGACTGTGGCAACCTGCCGGATTGCATCGCCGCTGACAGCTTTACTGCGCTCAGCGAGTCCATCGACGATCAGAGCGACCGCTTTCTCCATCCCACGACGAAGCTCGATCGGGCTGGCACCTGCAGCGGTATTGCGCAGACCTTCTTCCACCATGGCTTGGGCCAAGACGGTCGCAGTCGTGGTGCCATCACCCGCCTTGTCCTTCGTTTTCGACGCCACTTGCTGAATCAGTTTGGCCCCGATGTTTTCGAAGGGATCCTCGAGTTCAATTTCCTTGGCGATCGTGTCGCCATCATTCACGATATCGGGAGCTCCGAAGCTTTTTTCCAGCACCACGTTGCGACCGCGGGGGCCGATCGTGACGCGCACGGCATCGGCGAGAGCATTCATGCCTCGCTCCAGTGCGGCGCGAGATTCATCCGAAAAACTGAGAAGTTTGGCCATGAGTGACACTTACCCGTTGGTCAATGTCCCACAGCGGCAGGACTGTCTGGGTCGACCCTGAAGTGGGGAAAGCCGAATCTTTCTCCATTCCAGCTCACCAGATCGACGCGTGCTCGGTAGCGTTTGAATATGGACGATTCAGGCGCTCTGTTCTTCGTTCTGATGACCGGTCTGGCCGGCATCATGGCCCTTGTGTACGTTCCCCTTCGGATCTTTCTCACCGCAACCGAGCGAAGACGCCGTTACAAGCTTCTGCAGAAAATACGCAGGCTCAGAGATGAGCTTGTTCAGCCACTTGAACCTGGCTCAACCTCCTGAACTCCGTGACCCCGTCGTTGCGTTGAGTTCAACCCATCACCATGCCGCCATCCACCTGAAGAACCTGTCCAGTGATGTAAGCCGCTGCTGAGTCTGCGGCGAGAAATTGCACCGTCCCTGCCACCTGCTCAGGGGTTCCGAATGTCCCGAGAGGAATCGCCGTGAGGATGCCTTCGGCGTCAAGATCTTTCGTCATATCGGTGGCGATGAATCCTGGGGCCACGGCATTCACCGTGATGCCCCGGCTGGCCATTTCCTTGGCAGCGCTTCGGGTAAGGCCCACAACACCGGCTTTGGCAGCGGCGTAGTTGGCTTGCCCTGCGTTTCCCATCAGCCCCACAACGGAGGTGATGTTGATGATCCGACCGCTCTTCTGTTTCAGCATCGGCCGCGCCACGGCGCGGGTGCAGAGAAACACGCCGGTGAGATTGAGATTGATCACCGCATTCCAGTCGGCGGCTTTCATCCGCATCAATAGTCCGTCGCGCGTGATGCCTGCGTTGTTCACCAGCACATCAATGCGACCGCTGCGCTCGAGCACGGTTTTGATCAGTGCGTCTACAGCCGCTTCATCTCCCACGTCGGCCTGAAGGGCATAGGCCGTGCCCCCCTTGCTCTCGATGTCCTTCACCACGGCGTCTGCTGCATCCGGGGAGCTGGCGTAATTCACCACCACTTCCGCGCCGCATTCAGCCAGGGCCAGAGCCACAGCACGCCCGATTCCCCGGCTGGCACCGGTCACGAGGGCAGTCTGACCATCGAGGGTCCGGGTTGGGTTCATCCGATCTCTGCAGCCGAACGATCGTAAGCATCAGCCCAAACCCGGTTTGACCATGAGGTCACTTCCTTCTGTTGCGCAATCAGACAGGGGGCCGTCAGATGCGCGCTCAACCCATGGTTTCGACGGTGTCGAGAGCTTCCCCCAGGAGTCTTCTGAACGCAGTCAGTTGATCCTTGCTTCCCATCACCACAAGCATCTGTCCCGGTGCCAGCGTCATGCTTGCGCTTGGATTGGCGTTCAGTGAGGCGTTGTCGCGGATGGCGAGCAGCATGGCGCCACTGCGTCGATCCAGCGCCAGCTCCGCCAGGCTGCGATGGGAGAGGTGACTCATCAGCAGAGGATCCCTGCTCAAGCGGAACTCCTCGATTTCGCAGTCTGAGCCGGCCAGCAGATCCATGAAATCAACCGCGATGGGCCGCAGGGCCGTGGCTGCCATCACTCTCCCTCCTGCCACGTAGGGACTCACCACAACGGAGGCTCCAGCGAGTTCCAATTTGGATGCAGCTTCCTCACTGTCGGCTCTGGCGATCAGCCGGCAGTTCGTCCGCAAGCTTTTGGCGCTGAGAATCACATAGAGATTGGCAGCATTGCTTGGCAGCGCCGTCACCAGGCTCCGGCAGCGTTCAAGTCCCGCCTCAAGCAGCGTTTCATCAAGGGTCGCATCGGCGTGAAGCACCTGCAGACCTCGTTCCTTTGCGGCCCTCTGGCGCTTCGGATCCACTTCCACCACGAGAATCTCGACGTTCTCAAGCAGCAGCTGTTCTGCGATTTCTTTGCCGATCCGGCCATATCCGCAGAGGATCACATGATCGTGCATGCGCCGCAGCATCCGATGAAATCGAATTTCCCGCAATTGGCGGAAGTAGCCAGATTGTGACAGCCCCAGAACCCGCTGGATCGTGAGCTGAACCACCAACAGGCCACCGGCGATTATCAAGACCGTCACTAGGCGTCCGGCCTGAGACAACGGCTCCACCTCGCCGTACCCGATGGTGCTGATGGTGATCAGCACCATCCAGAGGCAGTCTCCCCAGTCCCATCCTTCCGTGATGCGGTACCCGATGGCGCCGCTGAGAATCACGGCTGAGAGTGCCATGACCGGCAGAACCCAAGGGCGGGCGAGGAGTTTCAAGTGGCGACGACGCTGGCTCGCCTTCAACCGGCGCGGCATCCGTTGGCGTCGCGGTGCGTTCATCAGAACCCGAGAGCTTTCATCACCTCCTCGGTGCCCAGGTTCTGGGGGGAACCCGGCAGGACCCGGATCACATTTCTCTCAGGCAGGGAAGCGGGCGAGCATCCCATCGCCACCAGGGGAACGCCGCAGTAGGCGGTCAGCAGTTGGGTGATCGCGCAGCTGCTCAGAACAACATCAGCGCAGGCCACCGCCGCTGCACGTTGCGCGACCGGCGTCTGAGAGGTGAGAACTTCGCAGCGCAGCTGGGGCAACCGCTCACGAATCCTGTCGGGTAACGACTGCCAGCGATCCTTCGGCCAGTCGTCGGCGGAGTCATCCGGAGCCAACAGCAGCAGGGGCCCCTCTCCGGGGGGTTGTTGCTGGCGTGCAGCCTCCATGGCGTCGGCAGGCAGGCTGAGGCGGAAGGTGTCCGCCTTCAGGGACAGGCCCAAGGGTTTGAGATACGACGCGAGTCGCTGCGGTTTCCAGCCCTGGCCCGGAGAGACCCGGGCGGTGCTCGAAAACCCTTCGGTGGCCACACGAACGGGGATGTGGCTCATCGACAGCATCAGGTTGACCTGGCGACCGGCCGCGAAATTGAGGCAGGCCTGGAAGTCGGGCTCGCGCACGAGTCCGAGAAGGTTGGCCCACTCAGCAAGGTTGGGATCTCCTGCAAACGGAAAAGGAATGACTTTCTCAACGGCGGGAAGCAAGCTCCACAGCGCCCGATGGGCTGGCTCGCAGGCCACCTGAATCTGGGCTTCGAGTTGTTCGGCAACGGCCGCAAGGGCCGGAAGTCGCTCCAGCTGCAGCTGCAGGCTTCCGGGGCTTAGAGCTAGAACGCGCATGAAGCGGCAGCACAGGTGGTGCGTGCTGATTGTATGGAGGCCGTTTCAGCCTGCTGTCAGCAGGAGTCGCTTGTGCATCTGTTGATTGCTGCAGCCGGCAGTGGCCGGCGCATGGGGGCGGATCGCAACAAGCTTCTGCTTGCTGTGCATGGGCGACCCGTCCTCGCATGGACCCTGGAAGCCGCCGGTGCTGCGCAGTCCATCGATTGGATCGGTGTGATCGGTCAACCGGTGGACCAACCCGCCATGGCTGAGCTGTTTCACCATGCAGGGCAACCCGTGACCTGGATCGAAGGGGGGAGCACCCGGCAGGAGTCGGTGGAGCGAGGTTTGCAGGCGTTACCTGGAGATGCAAGCCACGTGCTTATTCATGACGGCGCCCGTTGTCTGGTGGCGTCGCAGGTGTTTAATTGCTGCGCTGAAGCACTCCTGGAGGGCGGCGCGGTCATTGCCGCCACTCCGGTGAGTGACACCATCAAGCGCGTTGATGCCCAGGGCGTGATCACAGACACTCCCGATCGCTCTGAGCTCTGGGCCGCTCAGACGCCACAGGGATTCTCGGTGTCTGAACTGCGCGAAGGACATGCCCAGGCGAGGGCCAGGAACTGGGAGGTCACGGACGATGCCTCGTTGTTTGAACGTCTGGGCTGGCCGGTGCGGGTGCTTGATGCGGGGCCTGGAAACATCAAGGTGACCACACCCTTTGATCTCACCGTGGCGGCGGCTGTGTTGGCTCAGCGCTGATCCGCACGTTCCAGAGCCAACGTTCCGCGGTCGGCATCCAGCCTGGCAGGCACGCCCATCGGCAGTGCTGCATTGCCTCCTGGACCGTGACCGACCGGCAATCCCGAGATCACGGGAATGCCTAGGTCGAGCGTGCGCTCTTTCAGGACCTGCTCCAGGCTGAAGGTTTGATCCCCGTCGGCTGATAGGTCGGGATCGTCGCAACCGCTGAACCGCCCGAGGGCCAGGCCTGCCAGACCCTGCAGCGTGCCCGTCAGTCGCCAGTGCGTCAGCATCCGGTCCAGGCGGTAAGGCGCTTCACCCACGTCTTCGATCACGAGGATCCTCCCTTTCAGATCAGGAAGATGGGCGCTGCCGAGCAGGTGTGATGCCACGGTGAGATTGACGGTGATCAATGGACCCTGGGCTTTCCCTCGCACCCAGGTCGTCCCCTGGAGATCAGGTGCCATCTGTTCGAACAGCAGTTCTTGGAGGCGTTGCTGGCTCCAGTCGGGTTCATCCGCCAGGGTGGTGACCAACGGTCCGTGCACACCGCCCCCCACACCCTGGGCGAGCCGTGAGCAGAGCAGGGCGGTGATGTCGGAGAACCCCAGTAGCCAGCCAGGGCTCCAGGGCCAGGGGTGTTCGAGCAGGCGTGCCGCTCCCCACCCACCACGGGCGCAGGCCAGCAGCGGTGGGGTGGGGTGCTGATCGAGGTCGGCTCTGCGTTGCGCGTCGGACCCCGCCAGATATCCCCAGTGCCGAGCAGCAAGATCCTGGGGTTTCACCTCCAATCCCCAGGCTTCGAACACGGCGATTCCGCGTTTCAGGCTGTCGTCATCGCGCAGCGCCGAACTGGGCGCGGCGATGGCCACAGCATCGCCGCGCTTGAGTGGCGGAGGAACAAGGAGTGGATTGGCCTGGGGCATCAACCCATTCGGCTCAGGATCACCCCGGCGAGTAGCAAGCTGCCGAGTTGCACCTGCCGGGCGAAATGGTTGGCATACACCGAGGGAGCTTGCTGTTTCTCGGCTTTCAGCGGAAGGGTTGAATGCCAGAAGCCGATGCAGGCAACACCCCAAACAATCCAGAAGATCACCCCCGCCTGGGTCGCGGCGGCGGCTATCGCCAGCCCTGCGGCCGTGAGGCCGTAGCCAACGCGAACGACCCTCACGGCGGAATCTCCAAGGGTCAATGCGCTGCTGCGCAGCTTGAGCTTGGCGTCGTCAGCACGGTCTGCCATCGCGTAGACGGTGTCGAAGCTGAAAGTCCAGCAAAGGGTTGCCCCCCAGGTGGCCACCAGCGGCAGGCTGAAACTCAGGGAGCCCGTTGCTGCGGCCCAGGGAATCAGGACGGCAAAGCCCCAGCACAGAGCAAGGATCGCCTGTGGAAACGGAAACCAGCGCTTGGCCGAGGGATAGAAAAGGATGGGTGGCAACGCAAGAACGGCCAATTGGAGGCAGAGCCGCCTCACGTCGGCAGGCAGGCTGATCACCACCAGCAGCGACAGCGTCAGCAGTGCGGTGAGAAATGTAAAGGCTTGTACGCGGTTGAGATCGCCGCGGGCTAAGGGTCTTTGGCTTGTGCGGGCCACCTCGCGGTCGATCCTCTGGTCCCAGAGGTCATTGGCAACGCAGCCTGCAGCGCTGACGGAGAGTCCTCCGATCAGAATTTGCAGAATCAACTGCAGCGAGGGTGGACCCGCTGGATTCAGCCAGAGGCTCCATCCGGCCGGAATGAGAAGAATCAGACGCCCACTGGGTTTGTTCCAGCGCAGCAGGGCGACCCAGGGCGACGTGAGGCGGGAGGAGAGCGTGCCGGTCACGGACTGGGATGACGCACTTGTGTTTCTCAAACCTTAATCAGCGCAGGCGCCTACTGGTGCCGATGGCAAAGTGGGCTGGTTTCCATCACGGTGCTCCATGCCAGGTACCGAGCCTTTTCTCGAGACTGCGATGGATCAGAACGGCCGGCAGGTCCATCAGGAGATGTCTGAACGATCTCCATTTGGCCAACGCTCACGTCAGATCGCCGCGATCGATGTGGGGACGAATTCAACCCACATGCTCGTGGCATCCGTCGATGCTTCGCTCGGCACTTTCAGTATTGAACTGGCGGAGAAATCCACGACCCGACTGGGCGAAAAAGACCCCGATACAGGTGAACTGACGGCTGAAGCCATGGATCGAGGCCTGGAGAGCCTCCGTCGCTTCAAGGAGCTCGCGGTCAGTCATCAGGTTGAACAGATCGTAATCGCAGCGACGAGTGCTGTTCGTGAAGCTCCTAACGGTCGGGAGTTTCTGCAGAATGTTCAGGATCAGCTCGGTCTCGATGTCGACCTGGTCAGCGGTCCTGAAGAAGCCCGTCTGATTTACCTCGGCGTTCTCTCCGGGATGCCCTTCGGAGACCGGCCCCATCTGGTGCTTGATATCGGCGGGGGATCCACCGAGTTGATCCTTGCCGACGGTCGTGATGCCCGCGCCCTGACGAGCACTCGGGTTGGGGCGGTGCGTCTGCAGAGAGATTTCGTCAAAGACGATCCCATTCCTCCCCAGCGTCGCTCGTTTCTTCAGGCGTTCATTCAGGGATCACTCGAACCAGCCGTTGACAAGGTGCACAGGCGCATCAAACCGGGCGAGACTCCCGTTCTGGTTGCAACGAGTGGAACGGCCATGGCCATCGGGGCTCTGGCCGCCAGCGAAGACGACCGCCCGCCGCTGAAACTCCACGGTTACAAGGTCTCTAAGCAGAGCCTGGATCGTGTGGTCGAGCGACTGGCCGTGATGACCCCCGAGCAACGTCGTGATCTGGCACCGATCAACGACAGACGAGCGGAGATCATCGTTCCAGGGGCCTTGATTCTTCAGACCACTATGCAAATGCTTGGGGTTGGAGAACTGGTCTTGAGTGAACGGGCCCTGAGGGAGGGGTTGATTGTCGATTGGATGTTGCGTCATGGGTTGCTGGAGGATCGCTTCAGCTTCCAGAGCAGCATCCGCCAGCGCACCGTGATTCATCAGGCTCAGCGTTTTGCGGTGAACCGCATCCGAGCCGAACGGGTCGCCGGTCATGCTCTCAGTCTGTACGACAGCACCCAGGGGCGTCTGCATCAAGACGACGGGTCTGGTCGTGATCTGCTGTGGGCTGCGGCCTTGCTTCATGCGTGCGGGCAGCACATCAATCTCAGCGCGTATCACAAGCATTCCTGGTATCTGATCAGGCATGGGGAACTCCTCGGCTACTCGGAATCCGAGCACTTGATGATTGCTGCGATCGCTCGTTATCACCGCAAAAGTCTTCCAAAAAAACGTCATGAGGCCTGGCAAGCACTGCAGACGCGCCAAAATCGACGCATTGTGTCAGAGATGGCTTTGCTGCTTCGATTAGCTGCAGCCCTCGATCGTCGTCCTGATCCTGTTGTGCAGACTTTGGGCGTGGA
>WTFZ01000133.1 GCA_011523835.1 Synechococcus sp. CO36386bin_29
AGCTCATTGATCAGTCAACGCTGCCAACCGCGACGGAGACCAAAGGCGAAAGGCCGAAAGCTGATCCTTCAGTTCTTCCACCTGCAGCAACCACGCTTCCTGAAGGCCAGCAAAGTCTCCAAGCGCCTCCTCCCCTCGCGTTGCCTGATCAACCCGGTCAGGTCAGAATCCGTGAACTTAAGCCTCTGACGCTCGCTGAGGTCGAGCGTTTGGTCGAAGTCAACAATCCCAACCTCAAAGCTGTCGCCAGCCAGGTTCAACAGGCGAAATCGTCGCTGCGTGCAGCACTGTCGGCCTGGTATCCAACCCTCAACCTCAATGCCAACGGGTTGCCTCAATACCTTTCGGGTGAGCGGCAGTCATTTAATTCAGGTCTTGATCTTGATCCGGCCAACCGCCCTGATGGTCTCAATCCGGATTCTGCCCTTTCGTCATCAGGGTCACGGCGAACGATCTCATCTCGATGGTCCGCCAATTTCAGTGCTCAGTTGAACTGGAATCTCATCGATCCGGCAAGAGTGCCGCAGATTTCAGCGGCTCGAGACAATTATGAGCGCACACAAGACACTTATCTGATTGCCCTGCGCGATCTACGCCTTGATGCTGCAACAGCGTTTTTTCAGCTTCAACGTCAGGATGAGCAGGTTCGAATCGGTCAGCAGTCCGTAAGGGCTTCTCTTGTGAGTCTTCGCGATGCCCGAGCTCGCTATCAAGCTGGTGTTGCAACCAAGCTTGAAGTCTTAGAGGCTGAAACTCAGCTGGCCCGTGATCAGCAACTCCTCACTAATGCTCTTGGTGGTCAGGTGAATGCTCGTCGATCTCTGGCGGCATTGATGGATCTTCCTCAGGACATTTCTCCTACATCCGCAACTCCAGCTCGAGTTCTCGGGTTGTGGGAGCCGTCACTTCAAGAAAGTATTGTTGCGGCTTACACATTCAGAGAGGAATTGGCTCAGTTCCTTCTCGATATCTCAATTAACAACAGCAATGCCAATGCCGCATTGGCATCTGTTCAGCCTGTCCTCAGTATTTTTAATAACTTCAACACGCAACGTTTTCAAGGCGAGCTTAATGCTTTGCCTCCTGTGAATGACGACGCAAATGGGTGGAGCTTTGATAATTCCGTCGGTCTGTCAGCTCGTTGGAATATTTTTGATGGAGGACGGGCACGGGCCGAATACCGCCGTAATAAGCAAGCTGCAGAGGAAAGCCGATTCAACTTTGCGTCTGAACGCGACAGAATTCGCCTCCAGGTTGAAGAAAGTTTTTACAACCTCAGGGATGCTCAGCAGAACATTCGAACAACAACTAGAGAAGTTCTTTCTGCCACCGAATCACTGCGATTGGCTCGTTTGCGTTTTCAGGCAGGGGTCACCACGCAGCGGGAAGTGGTGGATAACCAGCGGGATCTCACCAGCGCTGAGGTGCGTTATGCCGATGCCATCCTCGATTACAACGAAAGTCTTGCCGAGCTGAGGCGGCGTACGGGGCTGGATCAGGTCGCGGCATGCCCTGAACTCAAACTGCCCGGGCAGAAGCCTGAGGTTGATGCCATGGAGGCTGTTCCGATTGAACCTGTTCCCAACCGTCCCGCATGTGAGGCCTCACGGCTCGGAGCCTGAGCATGGTTCGGTGACACCACCTCCTTTATCGCCGTCTCAACTGCTTTCTGTCCATCAACTTCTTGATGGTGTCGCCGAAAGGCAGCGTCATGATTTCGGTCACATCGTTTCGGATGTGAAGCCAGATGGCAGTTTGATCACGGCCTGTGACCGCTGGAGTGATGCAACTCTTGTTGAGGGGCTCTCGGTGATTACACCTGGAGAGTCGACCCTGAGCGAGGAGGGTGAGAAACATTGCCCAACGACATCGGCGTATTGGGTTGTCGACCCACTCGATGGAACGACCAATTTTGCTGCAGGCATTCCTTACTGGGCGATTTCCGTGGCGCGATTCGTGGATGGTCAGCCGATGGAAGCCTTCCTCGAGATTCCTTCCTTAAGACAGCGCATCGTCGCGATCCGTGGCCGTGGTGCCTGGCGGAATGGCAAGCGGCTGACGCCTGAAACCCGTCTGGCTGCAGGAAGTGCCTGTGTGTCGCTGTGCAGCCGGGCCATTCGGGTTTTGCAGCGTCGCCATCAAGAACCGTTTCCAGGAAAAATTCGTCTGCTGGGGGTTGCCAGTCTCAATCTTCTGAGTGTGGCGATGGGGCAGACCGTCGCTGCATTGGAGGCCACTCCAAAGATCTGGGATCTTGCTGCGGCTTGGTTGGTGCTGTCTGAGCTTGATTGCCCTGTGCTGTGGTTGAGGGATGACCCAACCTGTCTTGCGCCCGGTCGCGACTTGGCCGATGTGGGCTTTCCAGTGCTCGCTGCCAGCTCCGAGGATGAGCTCATGCGACTGAGACCCTGGGGAAAGTCTCTTCTTCTGCCTTGATTTGGAGGGAGTTGCGGGGATAGCCAGATGTGGTGTTATGGTTATGGACTGCGCGGGAGCCGAGAGGCGAGAGCGCAGGTCAC
>WTFZ01000091.1 GCA_011523835.1 Synechococcus sp. CO36386bin_29
CTTGATCGGATGTTGCGTCTGTCGCAGCAGTGATTACGGCCTTCTCACGATGAGTAGAGCCATGCAAAGAACCCCGATCAGCGGTCCTGGGGGTAAATCCCAGAGAACCGCCAGCATCATCCCTCCTCCGCAGAGCAGCAATCCTGTGCCCGCTGATTTCAGCATCAGACTTTTCAGGCTGGTGCTGCGTTCCACATGAATGAGCACAGGAGCGCACAACAGACCAATCACCAGCACAATCCCCACAGCGGTGATGGCGCTGATCACCACCAGGGCGGTGACCACGATGGTGATGAAGCGGATCTGTCGCACGGGGCGCTTTGCGGCGAGAGCCCCTTCCGGATCAACACCGATGAAGACCAGATCCTGGTATCGACCGATCAGCAGCAGAACCAAGGCAATGGCCGAGATGGCGGTGCGAATCAGATCAGGGGTGCCGGAGGCAAGGATGTCACCAAACAGAATTGATTCCAGGTCGACACGGGCTTGCAGGAGCGGCACAAGCAGAACACCGAGGGCGGTAAAGCCCGCCAGCACAGTGTTCATGGCGCCTTCTTCCCGTCCACGGAACCGTTGGGTCAGTTGTTCAGCAACTAACGCACCGATCAGTCCACTGATTAAGCCGCCGAGGCTGGGGTCCAGTTCGAAGGCGAGGGCCAGCACGAGTCCCGGGAGAACCGAGTGCGCCATCAAGTTCGCCAGGAGGATTCGCCGCTGCGTGATCAACAGCGATCCGGCTGCTGGGCAGAGGCTTCCGACCAACAGCGAAATCAGCAGGGGCAATCCCCACCAGAAATCAAGATCAGGCACAGCAATCCCCCATCATTCCGTCCATATCCGTGATCGTGCTTCGCACCTCTGAGGGGGTGCCGTCGGCCACCAGTCGTTTGTTGATCACCAGAACTCGGTCGTAGCTGTCGAGGGCTTTGCCCCAGTCATGGCTGCTGACCAGAAGGGTCTGACCTCTATCGGCCTGTTGGCGCATGACTTGCAGGAGGTGGGCCCTTGTTGGTGGATCGATCGCGCTGCAGGGCTCATCCAGCAACAGAACACTGGCGTTCTGCATCAGAGCGCGGGCCAGCAACACCCTCTGTTGTTGCCCTCCTGAGAGCTGGTTCAGGCGTCTTGATCCCATCCCATTCATGCCCACCTGCTCCAGGAGGGAGTCCACGGATTGGCTGGACGCTGATGCAGGGCGCGACGGTTGGCCCAGTTTCACCATTTGCTCAACAGTGATTGGAAAACTCCAATCAATGGCTGCTTTCTGAGGCATGAGCGCGATTGAGCCGTTGCATTGCACAGCACCACTGGACTGGCGCAATCGACCCTGCAGGAGATGGAGGAGTGTGGACTTTCCTGCGCCATTGGGGCCCACCAGGGCCGTCAATGTTCCGTTGCCTAATGCAAACGAAACACCATCAATGGCGTTTTGCTCTCCGTATCCATAGCGGAGTTGTTCGGCACATAGAGCCGGGGACTGGTCAGGCAAAGGGGAAGTCACCAGGCTGAGGTGGTCGGTTCAAGGACTGGGTTTTCAAGGGGAGACAGGTGCCCTGGCCTCATCAAGATGAGAATCATTCTCACTGATGATGATGCGAGTTCCGGCATGGTGCACCAAAAGCGCACTGTCTGCTCTTTTCATCCTGGGGCTGACCCAAGGTTCTGCCAACGCTTCCCAGGTCAACATCGTCGCCGTTGACGGAACGCTGTGTGATCTCACCACGACTCTCGTCGGTGATGCGGCGCGTGTGACTTGTCTGATTCCACCTGGTGGCAACCCGCACGCCTATCAGATGAAGCCGAGTGATCGTCAGACGCTGGCTGGAGCCGCTCTGGTTGTTCACAACGGGTTCAACCTCACGCCATCCGTTCGAAAGATTTCTTCTTCGGGTCCGGTTGTTGCTGTGGGAGAGGTTGCTTTGCCTGGATACAGCGGCTCTGACCCTCATGTGTGGCACGACCCCCAAGCTTCAGCCGGCATGATCCGCGCCATCTCCAGCGAATTGAAGAAGGCCCTGCCGGCTGAAACCCATGACGGTCTGTCTCGTCGAACCAGCCAAGCGGTGGTTGTATTTGACGGCCTCAGTTCATGGGGAGCCGCTCAGTTCGCTGATCTTCCCGAAAGCCGTCGCGTCATCGTCACCGATCACAGAACGTATTCCCACATGGCGAATCGTTTTGGCTTCCGTGAGATTGCAATGTTGGATAGCCACACCACTGGAGGTGTGCTGAGGCCGTCAAGCCTTAACGCAATCACCAAAGAGATCAAATCCTCCGATGTACTGGTGATTTTCAAGCCATCGTGGGATGCAACAAAAACCCTCAAGCGCATCAGCAAGCGCAGTGGTGTTCCCATCAGTTCAACACCTTTGAATGGAGAAGGTGTTGCTTCAGGTGAGACTGCTGTTTCCACCGCTGTGAACAACATCTGCACGATGGTGAATGGCCAGGGTGGTCAGTGTGACCAGGCAGAAGCTGCGCGTTTGACCAAAAGCTGGTCTGCGATCCG
>WTFZ01000055.1 GCA_011523835.1 Synechococcus sp. CO36386bin_29
CACTTGATCAACCACAACGGTTCGATCTGGGCTTTGGGTTGGCTTGAGGGCATCGCCAACAACCCTGGCTACGAGATTTTCAGCTACAACGTCGCCGAAAGCGAAGACAGCGGCACCCAGCGCTTTGCCGCCCTCGGCACCTATCGGCATTTGCCATTGCGGGCCGAGGCGCCTGAGGAGATGCTGCAGCAGATTCTTGATGACCGGCTCGATCTGCTGATCTACACCGACATCGGTATGCATCCAGCCAGCAAGATCACCTCGGTGCTGCAACTGGCGCCGGTGCAGGGCCAGGGTTGGGGCCATCCGATTACGAGCGGATCGCGCACGATTCACTACTACCTCTCCGGTGCCGGCATGGAGCCTCCCGGCAATGAGGAGCACTACAGCGAAACACTCTGGCGCTTACCGCATACGGGTTTGAACTACGACACGCCTGCCGCGATCCATGACGGCCAGCTGCTGTTTGACAAATTCGATCTGCCGCGCGATCGGCCGATCCTCAATTCTCTGCAGAGCACCTTCAAGTACGTGCCCCGCAATGACTGGTCATTCGCCGAGATTGCCAAGCGCAATCCGGACGCCTTCATCGTTTTGGTGGGCCACATGGGCCATGGCGGCCTGGGTGAACGGTTGGTTGAGCGCATGCGCCCGCACTTTGAGGAGCGTGGTTTGGAGTTGGAGAACCATCTGCGCGTGCTGCCGCGGCTCGACTACGGCGACTTCATGGGGCTGTTCTCAATTAGCCATCACACGATCGACACCATCGATTGGAATGGCGGTAACAGCTCGCTGCAATCGTTCTCCCTGGATTGCCCAGTGGTGACCTTGCCAACGGCGTTCATGCGCGGACGCCACACGGTGGCGATGCTCGAGGTGTTGGAGCTGCCGGAGCTGATCGCCAAAGACGGCGAGGACTACGTGGCGATTTCCAGCCGCTTGCTCCGGGATGACGCCTTCTACCAGCAGATGCGCGCCAAGATCGCTGAGCGTAAAGAGCGTCTGTTCCACGACAAGTCCGTCGCAGAAGCATTCCAATTGGCGGTGGAAACCATCTGCCGGCAAGTTCCTGCGGTGGGGCAGCAGCCCGCTGAAATTTCGTCGCTGGCTGCTTGATGTTGCGCTTAGAGGCTCAAGATCCACTTCCTGGCCGCAGGGTGGCCAGCGCGGATGGCAGTTGGGCGCAGATGCAGATCCAAATGCGCGAAGGGCAGCAACGTTCCCCTTTGTTGCCCCTCGGTGGTGATGCCGGCTTGGTGTGGGCTCCCAAGAACGGTTGCAGCACCCTCAAGCGGGTGTACATGCAGATCCAAGGTGCTGACTGTCAGCTGCCTGGCTTTAATCCCCACAGCGCCGCGCTGGCTTTCACCCATTGGTTAAACCCAGAAGAACTGCGCGCCGTTGCTGACCATCGCGCGCTAGTAGCGATTTGGCGTGATCCGATCGATCGCTTTGTCTCCGCCTGCCGCAGCCATTTGGTTGAGCTGACCACCGCTGCGATTTACGCCAAGCTCCGCGCTTGTAGCCCGGAGCCGAACAGCTTTGACCATTCCCTGCGTTTTCACAACGAACTGTTTGCCAGGCATGGCGTTCGTTCCTTCGCCGATGAGGCTGATCCGGTTGATGTGATGAACCAGGCGGCCAGCCAACTTCCGGCTTGGATTGCCTGTCATATCGATTGGAGTCACCACACCCTGCCGCAGACCAGTTTTCTTGGCGGTGATCCCCGCTGCTACCGCACGATCTTGGGCATGGAGCAGATCAATGCGTTGGTGGCCCACTGGTCCAAGGCGTCTGGGGGGCAGATCGATCTCACCCCGCAGCATGTCTCCCGTGACGAGGCGATGGATAACCCTTGGCGCCGTTTGCGCCGTGATCAACTCAGCAGCGAAGCACTTGCCGCGCTGGAGCGGTTTTATGCCGCTGATTGGGCCTTTCTGGAGTTGGCGCAGCAGCAGTTAGGGGCCTGGCAAGCGGCATGACCCAAGCGATGGCTCCATTGCTGCAGGGGCGTTCTGATCTGGAACGCCAGCAGTGGGCCCGCTGGGTGTTGGGGAGCCATAGCGATCAGTTCCTTCCCGAGATGGCTGCTGCTGTGGAGCAGCTCAACCGGCAAGACCCCATTGAGCAGGGCCAGCCGGTGCTCAATCCAGGGGCAACGTCAAACGATGTGGTGGTGATTGCCACCCAGCGCGGCCGTCATTGCGTGGTGTTCGATCAGCCTTTGCAGTGCCGGGTCGTTTTGTTTGATTGGACCGGTGAAGGTCTTGAGCCGGGGAGCAACCCCCAAGGTTTTGATGTGCTCAGCGTGGCGACCGAGTGCAAAGGCCATCTGATGGAAGAGGCCTGGAAGCGATTGCCGCCGCCAGAGCCTGGTCACTACATGGGGTTTATTGATGACGATGTTTTGATCAGCGCCAGCGCGATCAATCGGCTGCTGGCCGTGGCACGGATTCACAACCTCAGTGCAGCGCAGCCTGCGG
>WTFZ01000190.1 GCA_011523835.1 Synechococcus sp. CO36386bin_29
AACCGTCCCAGTTCTCTAGCCATAGGGCCCAAATCGTGACGCACACGCGGCACCACACTTGGCACCTAAGGCGATGGCCTGCGCCAAGGTCCAGCGCGCCGCAAGGCCGCTGACCACCCCCGCCGCAAAGCTGTCTCCGCAGCCGTAGCTCTCGACCAAAGGTCCTGGTAGGGGGGCAGGGTCATAGCGATTGCCCGGAAGACTGAGCCCTCCGGCGGCGCCTTCCGTGCGAATAATCGTCTGCGGAGCTGGATTCAACTGCTCCGGCTCCACTCGCTCACTCGGATCAAGGCCACTGCCAATCAACACGTCGAGAGACACCCCGGCCTCCTGAAGCACAGGCAAACGAACCCTGGGAGTGGCGGCCAGGACTGCAGCTGAGCGGCAGGCTTTCAACAGAGGTGCATCAGCTGCGGTGACGAAGAGGCCATCGCATTCACCAAGGGCCTCCCAGGGCAGGTCATCCTCGAGCGATGGAGTCAGCCGCTCGCCGATCACGGTGATCGCCCGATCCCCCTCACCATCCACCATGCTGACGCCCCTTCGGGTTGGCGCTTCCCTCCAAGCCACATGAACGTCAAGGCCCAGCTCCTCGAGCCGCTGAACGCAGGCTTTACCGATTGAATCGCGACCTAACGCCGTAAAAAATTGGACGGGCAGTGGCTGCAACCGTGCCATTTGCACAGCAACGACGGCACCACCACCGGCGGGTTCTTGAAGGGTCCGCAGGGCATGGCCAATGGCCCCGGGATGGGGCAACTGATCCACCGCCAGAAATTCCACCCATTCGACATGGCCGACGACGGCCAAGCGCAGGGGCGGCAGGGCTGAAGTGGAAGACAACGGCAGTCCCACATGGCATGAGCCCCATCCTCTCTGGTGGTTCGGCCCCGATCAGATGGATCGCTTCAGCAGCTCACGCATCCCGACCTTCTGGGGGCGGATGATGACTCAGTAACGGATACATCCGCCGCGACCGTAATAGCCACGGACACAGGCGCCGTTCGGACCAGACAACTCTGCGCCGCCCGTAGTAGTTCGAACCATAGTTGTAATAACCACGCGGACTGTAGTGGTAGCCACGGTTCACGACGACACCACCACCTCCATTATTGATCCAATAAACACCACCAGCCTTTGCTTCAGGGACAGTGGCAATGGCAATACCAAGAGCAGCGATGGCGGTACCGATTACGAGTCCGATGTTGGTTTTCATGATGACCTCTCTTTGCTTTTGCGTTGGGCCTAAACCCTGTATTCACACCATCCCCGTGCCAGCTGGGAATTGCCTCCCCCAACAGAAGGATCTTTCAAGTTGCTTCTATCCCCCACATGGGTTCAGATCAGCAGCGGGTGACGATATAAGTCTCAGGATCAGTGATGACCCTTTGCAGCTGGTGCTTCAGCTGACTGGTTGCGAGGGCAGTCTCCAGCGTTGGCTCCCCCAACAAAAACAGCCAGGAACATGATCGCGACAATCACGACGCCACCGATATAAGCCGAGTTCAGAAGTTTCATGCTGATAAAGCTAACGGCGTCTTTAGCTCACCCGGCACGTCATTTGATACAAGGTCAGCGTCCATATCAGACCCTTGGAACGATGTGAGTCACGAGTTCTGCGCAGACCCAACGAACCAATTTCGTATCCACCTCATCCACCTGGAACAGGGGCGGCACCTTCTGACCCCTGGAACCCCCATCGACGTGAATCACGTCAGCCATCCACAAGTCGTCGGAATCGCTGCTGATGCAGATCACGGGTATGGCCTGCCTTCACCGACAGGAACACGGGAGTGAGCTGCTAAAACTCAGACTTCCACAATGAGAGGAGTGTGGCTGGTTGCATGGTTTTCGCCAGGTTGGCTTTTTTTGGGGTTGTGGGTCTCTCGATGCTCACCTCAGACGCTCGAGGTGCAAGCTTCCAGCTGAATTGTGATGGTCTTGGCACTGTTGGAATCCGCGAAGCGGCCAAGAACAATGACATCAGAAATTCACTATCGGATTTCCTCGTGATGACGCTTCCTTCCGGGGTTGAGGTAAATCTCATCTCCGACCATGGAGCCAATGTCTGGAACTGGACTAATGGACGCGGGATTTATTACTCATCTGCTCCCAGTTGGCCCAGAGAACAGCTCACTTTTGAGTCTGCTTCCTACGGCATACGACAGGGCACTTACCTATGCGATGTGAAGTAAGGAGTTGTGAAGACTGCAACGCTGACATCGGAAGAAAACCTGTTGCAGCGCCCCAGCACCGGCAGCTGCTGAACATGTTGAAGTTGTGGGTCTGGCAGCGATAGCGGCCGCCACAGGGGATCGAGGCCTCACGGACTCTCCCCACCACTGAGGGGGATCGAGGACCACATGGCCTCTCCCCCACAGCATTCACAACCGGATCACCTCTCGAAAAGCCGCTGACTTCCGGGCACGCCGTTGCAGGCAGCAACAGCATTGGCACGAATCGAACCA
>WTFZ01000068.1 GCA_011523835.1 Synechococcus sp. CO36386bin_29
TGCAGCGCACCGTGGGCGATGGCCTGCATGGCCTCAAGGCCGTGCGAGCGGCGGCAGCCGAACACTGGCTCCTGAATCGGTTTGCGCAGGAGACCGCCAAGGGGCGCTGGCTGCTGCGCGAACGGGTGCGCCGCCGCGCGGGCTACAACGCCTGGCGCGACACGCTCGTGGTGGCGATCGCCAGCCTCTGGCTGCTCCTGCAAGGTGACGCCCTGACCGCCGAGGTGCTCACCACCACCCTGGTGCTGGCGTACCGAGCCGGATCCTCCCTGAGTGGTGTGGTCCAGGCCCGGCGCCTGTGCCTGGGCAACCTCCCTGGCTATGAAGCCCTCTGCCTGCGCCGCGAGCAACTGGGCCCAGGCCCAGAACAGGTCACGGGCACGGTTCTGGATGGTCCTGCACTCACAACGCTGGATGGCAGCCGCTGGACGCAGCTGGACTGGTGCAGCACAACGAGGCGAGACGGCAGAACCCACAGCCTGCGCCTGCTCTCCAACCAGCTGATCGCGGTGACAGGGCCCTCGGGTTGCGGCAAGACCACCCTGCTGGATCAGATCAGCGGCTTGCATGAGGAGGAACACAGTGCCTGGACCATCACCTGCGGCAGCGAACGCTGGCAGCTCTCGGGGCCAGCGGGCGCCAGGCAACTGCATCAATTAATGGCCTGCGCGCCCCAGCATGCAGCGCTATTCGAGGCCAGCCTGCGCGACAACCTGCTCCTGGGCCGCGAGCTGCCGGACGCCACGATCGCAAGCTGGCTGCACCGCCTCGGACTTCAGCATCTGCTGGATCGCCCGGAAGGCCTGGAGGCCCCGATGGCTCTGGCCCAGAGCCCCTTTTCCGGTGGAGAGATTCACCGACTCGGACTGTTACGCGCCTGGCTACGGGACCGGCCGGTGGACGTGCTCGATGAACCGACTGCGTTTCTGGACTCTGTCGCTGCAGCCCAGGTGCGCGAGGTGATTCAAGAACGGTCCAGGCAGCGTCTGGTGCTGGTGAGCAGCCACGACCCGGATTTGTTGACCCTGGCCGATGTCGTGATCGACCTCGGGACGGTTGCGGCTGGCAGCTGACTCAGGCGCGCCAGAGCGTGGAGCGCTGCATGGCCGCGAGCAGGGGTTCCATCACAAAGGAACGGAGATGCAGGCGTGGATGCGGCAACACCAGCCGGGGATGCTCCAACCGCCAGTCGCCCCAGAAGAGCAGATCCAGATCCAAGGACCGGGGCCCCCAACGCTCTTCCCGGTCGCGATCACGGCCGTACTGCGCCTCGAGCGCTTGGAGACGATCCAGCAGCGCCAGCGCCGCCTCCACACCTGGAGGGCCTGGCACGCCGCCGATCAAGACCACGGCGTTGCAATACATCGGCTGACCCGGCGGCCCTCCCACCGGAACCGTTTCCAGCAAAGGCGACCAAGAACAGCTGAGGCGAAAAGGGCTGATCTGGGCCCAGTCGCACAGCAACGTTTCGAGCTCTGGACGCACGCAGATCAGGGTCTGTCGGGGGCTGCCCGCAGCACTCGGACGATTGGCCCCCAACGCCACTGCCAGAGAACAAGCCTGATCAGCGAGACTGGCGCTCACGCGATGGGCCGGCAAACGTTCATGGTTTCAGGTGGAGGGGTCGCCAGCGGTGTGGCCAGCACAGCAGCGATGGATCAAGCCAACCGCGCCTTTCCTTTGGCGGCGATCACCGGCCATGGAACCCTGAAGCTCGCCCTAATGCTGGCTGCTGTGGATCCAGGGCTGGGAGGCGTGATCATCGCCGGCGGCCGAGGCACCGGTAAATCGGTGCTGGCACGGGGTCTGCATGCCTTGCTTCCACCGATTGAAATCCTCGACCCAGCCAACGCACCGGTGCCGATTGGACCGGGTCGCAATCTGGATCCCCAACGACCGGAGGAATGGGGCAGCAGCCTCAGGGAGCAACTCGGTGCCGAACCGCCGTCCACGGTGATTCCCGCGCCCTTTGTCCAGGTCCCTCTAGGCATCACGGAAGACCGCCTCGTGGGGGCTGTGGACGTCACCGCCTCCCTGAGCAGTGGCAGCCCTGTGTTTCAGCCCGGCCTGCTGGCGGAAGCCCACCGTGGGGTGCTGTACGTCGACGAACTCAACCTGTTGGATGACGGCATCGTCAATCTCCTCCTGGCCGCCGTGGGAGCGGGCGAGAACCAGGTGGAACGGGAGGGGCTGAGCCTCAGCCACCCCTGCCGGCCGTTGTTGATCGCCACCTACAACCCTGAGGAAGGCAACGTCCGCGACCATCTGCTCGACCGATTCGCGATTGCGCTCTCGGCCGACCAGCTGGTGAACACCGAACAACGGGTGGAGATCACCAACGCGGTGCTCAGCCACGGACAGTGCAGCCGAAGCTTCGCGGAGCGCTGGAAAGAGGACACCGATGCCCTCGCCACCCAGCTGCTGCTGGCCCGGCAATGGCTCCCGGATGTGCAGATCAGCCG
>WTFZ01000089.1 GCA_011523835.1 Synechococcus sp. CO36386bin_29
GGCACGGTGGTGACCAGCCGCTATTTCCTTCAACCCGTGGAGGAGCTCGCCAAGCGGCACGGAGTGCGTGCCGTGGCCGTCGATCTCAACGACTTCCGGGAAGAACTGGAGATGCTGAAGGAATTGCGTCAAGGAAGCTGTGTGGGCCTGGTCAGCATCAGCCCAGGCATCCTGCGAGCCGCAGAAGTGATCCTGCACAGCATGCGCGGCAACGAATTGCTGCTCATGACGGCCACGCCCGATGTCGGCAGTCGTTTGCTGGCCCTGCTGAGAGCTTCCAGCCATGTGCTCTGCGACAAGCCCAGCCTGCCACTCGTTGAACAAAGCCTGCGCCAGAATCGCTCCCAGCTGATGCGCATGCCCCAGATGCACTGCGCCGAGAGTTACCTGAGCGGCGACACGATCGAGCTATTGCGCAAGGAAATCGGGCTTCAGGCCGCCTGATGAAGACTGGCTGCCAAAATGACGCCTACAGGCGCTGAGGGCGCGGCGACCAGGCATGTTGAACCACATCCGCGCCGACCTGGCGATCATCCGTGAACGGGATCCAGCCGCACGCGGCCCCCTGGAGATCCTCCTCTGCTACCCAGGTTTTCAGGCCCTGAGCCTGCACAGGCTGAGTCATCGGCTCTGGCGTTCTGCACTGCCTCTGAAACTGGCTGCACGTGTGCTGAGTCAACTGGGACGGCTGATCACAGGAATCGAGATCCATCCAGGCGCAACGGTCGGACGGGGAGTGTTCATCGACCACGGCATGGGCGTCGTGATCGGGGAAACGGCAGAAATCGGCGATCGCTGCCTGCTTTACCAGGGTGTCACCCTGGGAGGCACGGGAAAGGAGCACGGCAAACGTCACCCAACACTCGCCACCAACGTGGTCGTCGGGGCTGGAGCCAAAGTCCTGGGGGCGATTGCGGTTGGTCCCAATACCCGGATCGGCGCTGGATCCGTCGTGGTGCGCGATGTGGAAGCCAACTGCACCGTGGTGGGAATTCCAGGACGGGTGATTCATCAAAGCGGCGTCAGGATCAACCCCCTGGCCCACTCCGCCTTACCGGATGCCGAAGCCAATGTGATTCGGAACCTCATGGAACGCATTGACCAGCTGGAAGGACAGGTGCGCAGCTTGCAAGACTCCCTCAGAGCCGTTGTCTCGATCGAGGGACAACCGATCACCGACAAACGTTTCGGCGAAGCACAGAGCCTCAAAGACCGGGAAATCCTCGAATTCCTCGGCGATCAATCGCATCCAAGAGATTAATCAAGCGTGTTTGTTTTAGGTTGCCATCGATCGGGCACTTCGCTGCTGACTAACGTCCTCAAGACAGCTTTGGAGCTTCACAGCAGCGAGGAGGTTGAGACCAGACAAACAACCATTGAATCGAATATTGACAACCCAGAAGGTCATCACGAAAGCCTTGCCATCGTCGAACTCAATGAACGCTTATTGCGCATCACCAACGCAAGCTGGAATCATCCATTTCTCCTCAGCCCAGACTGGACGGATCTCGAATCCTATCTCTCACTCAATGACACCCGGCAAACATTGAAGCCCTGGGCATTGAAGAGCAATTGGATCGACAAAGATCCGCGCTTATGCCTCACCAGAGAAGCGTATTTTCACCTGCTGCTCAAGGAAGTCCCATCGATCGCGATTATCAGACATCCCTACGAAGTCGCTAATTCACTTCTGGCCAGAGACGGCATGCATTCCGATCGTGCCTTGGCACTCTGGATGTGTTACAACCATCATCTTTTCAATAGCTGCCGCAGCCAACCGAATGCCGTACTTACCTTCTCATTTTTAAGACATCATCCAAAGAGAAGCTCACAAAGGCTGAGCCATGCCGTCGCAAGCATGGCCATGATTCCTGACTGGGCCATCGAACAACAACTCAAACAGAAATTCGTCGGAGATCTCCTGCGCTCCAGAACGAATCAGCTTCTTTGCGATCGCGCGTCAAAATCTCTTCGCGAACGCTGTACTAATCTTTACAGGTTCTGCGAAGAAGCAACCAAAGAACCCTTCAATAGCCAATCAATTGCCAACGAATTCAAGATGCAATTTATGGCAGCCATAGATGAACTGAACTCCATTTTTCCTGCCATCAAAATTGCCGAATCAAAAACAATTGAACTCGAACGATTAAGACTCGAGAACCTACGATTGAATCAGACATTGCAGGAATCCAGGACGAGCTACAGGCGGCAAGTCGCCAAGCTCGTCCGATCAGGATCGCAGTGGCTCAAGGGAACACTCAAACAATCGAGTTAAACAACCGTTTCAGACACCGACTGGGGTTTCGTGGGCTGGAACATGAACATTGAATAAATCACGTTCCTACGCATGTTCGTCATCATGTCAAGGAACATGTCATAGCCCTCATTCTTGTATTCGATCAGTGGATCCTTCTGGCCATAGCCACGCAGACCCACCGACTCCCGCA
>WTFZ01000170.1 GCA_011523835.1 Synechococcus sp. CO36386bin_29
CAGCAGATCAGTCGCCGAATTGAGAGGTCCTATCCCATGCGCCTCGTGTCAGACGAAACTCCAGCTACCCAGGGGAGGTTTGCAAGGTGAAGCCCCGCTGCCATGGAGAGCGCTCGGCCATTACAAGGGTCCTTTTCGCTCGCTACTGCTCCGGCTACGCCAGACCCCTGATAACCAAAGCCTGAAATCCCTGATCGCATTGATGAAGCTGACGCTGACCTTTCAGCCGAGCGATCTTCTTGTGCCAATCCCGAGCTGGAAAAAGAGGCGCAGCAACCCGCTTCCTGCTCGCCTGGCCGAAGGTTTGGGAGTGGCCTCAGCCAATCTCCTGGAACGGCGCTTCGTCGGAACAAGCCAGCACAGGTTGAACCGATGCAGACGTCTCCGCAATCCCGAGGGGAGTTTCCGTCTGCTCCAACAGCCTTCTGCTGACCGGACCCTCTGGCTGGTGGACGACATCCTGACCACTGGCGCGACCGCGCTGACAGCGCAAAAAGCATTGCAAGAGACTGGTCTTCGGATCAATGGAGTGATCTGCTTGGCCCGCACGCCGCTGCAACGGAATCGAGATCACCGCCCGCCACAGGCCGTGATCTAAGATTCGATGGTCGCTTAGGCGACAAGCCGGGATAGCTCAGTTGGTAGAGCAGGCGACTGAAAATCGCCGTGTCCCCAGTTCAAATCTGGGTCCTGGCATCAACTGATGCCGAATCTGTCGTGTCCTCCTTTACACCGGATTCAGCCACTGATCGCGTTTTCGACAACGCCGACAGTTTCGCGATGGTGTTTGACCGAACCTGGAAGTTGATGGAGCAAAACAGTTCGGAGTCAGAGTCTCCGGAACAGAAGCTGGAAGCGGTCATTCAAGCGATGGCAGATCATCCATTCGTCATCAGCTCGCCTGAGATGGCTCGTCAGGTGGCAACTTTCCGCATTCGGCTTCTTGACCTGAGCTGATCAGGCAGACAGCAGGTCAATCTGCGGATCATCGACATAGGTGGTCTCGTTGCTGTCACCAACAGAGGGGTCGCATTCTTCGCCATCCAGATCGACCTCTTCCTGCTCCTCTCGCGAATCCTGTGGGGCCTGCGCAATCGAGAGGATCTCTGCCGGAGCAAGCCGACTGCGCAACTCCGTCACTTTGGCCTCACTGGCCGAAAGCAATTCAGCCGTTTGCTCAGGGATTAGATCACGAACCTCGGACGAAGCCTGTTGCCCCTCAACAGCGGTCAAGCGAGCTTCAAGCTCCAGCACTCGGTCTGCCAACGCTTCAGCCACTTCACTGAGGCTGTGCAACTGAACACAGAGCTGCTGCTCGAACTCGGTCCGCGGGGAAGTGAGGGCCACCGGAACGCTCCTGGACGGACATTTCGCCGATGGTATCGATGCTCCCGAGGCTGTCCACAGACCGGAACGTCAACAGGCAGGATTGAACCCAGATCTCATCAGGGGTGCAGTTTGCGTCCGCTTCAGCTGGCCCGTTTGAGCCTGTTTCAGGGCTGCCTCGGGTGCCTGGCCGTGATTTTCGCCGGGATGTTGAACCGAGTGATGATCTCCGAACTCGCCTTTCCGGCGCTGTTGGTGGGTGGTGCGCTGGCCTTTGAGCAGCTGATGGCGCCCGCCAGGGTGATGTTCGGACAGGTGTCCGATCGCTGGCCGCTCAGGGGACGCCACCGCACTCCTTACATCTGGATGGGAACTGCCGGCTTCTGTGGACTGGCCACCCTTTCAATCCCAGTGATCTTTGCCACCTCCTCTGCGCTTCAAAGCGGTGTGGCCATGGCGATAACTGGATGGACGCTCAGTCTCTGCGGTCTGTTCGCCCTCTACGGGCTGGCGATCTCAGCAGCATCCACTCCTTATCTGGCACTGGTGATCGATCTCACGGACGAGTCGGAGCGACCCCGTGCGGTTGGGATCATCTGGTGCATGCTCACCATCGGGATCATCGCGGGAGCCATTGCGATCTCGATCACCACACGGTCTCTGGACGGCATCAGCGACCCGGAGGTGCTCCAGGCTGCTCTGCAGACATTCATGAACAGGGTTGCCTTGGTCATCGGCGCGATCGTGCTGCTAGCAACAATCGGCATCGAACCGGCTAGCAGGCCCCTGGCAGCAGGTGACCAAGCAAGCAAACAGGGCGTCACCTTGCGCCAATCGTGGGCGCTGATCCGCTCGAGCCGTCAGATTTTTATCTTTTTCGGCTTTCTGCTCTTCTTCACCCTCGGACTCTTTCTCCAGGATCCGATTCTCGAAAGCTACGGCGCCGAGGTCTTCGGGATGCCGATCTCAAAAACAACGCTTCTGAATGCCTTCTGGGGGACTGGAACACTCGTGGGGTTGCTGATCGCAGGCCTTTGGTTCACACCGACCTTCGGCAAGCTTCGATCAGCACGCACGGGCTGCTGGATGATTCTGGCCTCCCTGCTGCTGCTGGTGGCAGCCGGCTTGATCGCGAACACTGGAACTCTCCTCGTCGTGATGGTTCTCTTCGGTCTCTCTGCAGGGATCGGAACCAACAGCGCTCTATCGCTCATGCTGGATCTCACCCTTCCCCAGCTGGCCGGCACCTTCGTCGGTGTCTGGGGACTGGCCCAGGCAATGTCACGTGCCTTGGGGAAGGTCATCGGCGGCGGACTGCTTGACCTCGGACGCCTGGTCAGTGGCGCTGATCAACCCTTGCCCGCGTTCGCCTTCGTTTTCGTGATCGAAGCAGGCGTGGTCCTCATTGCCATCTGGATCCTCGGTCGACTCAACACAGCCGAGTTCAGAAGGGATACGGAGACGAAGCTGGAGACCTTATTAATGGCCAGTCTCGACGACTGACCCCTGCTTACATGGTTGAACCGTTGGTAAGCAGATGGACCTCCTCTCGGATCCCGATCTGCTTCCCCTGCTGGAACGTTCGACCGAAGGGGAGCTGGAGATCAGTGGGGGCATCGGACGACTGCGGATCGATCTCAAACAAGACGACATCCGCCTCTGGCAGGACACACTCGCGACCATCAGCACACCCGGCAACCTGCTGCTGGCGTGTGAAAAGGGGGAAGTTCACCTGGAGGCCACCCGATTGACCTGGGTGGTGGGAGCAGCCATCCGAACCACACAGGTGGAGGGGGCCGTGGCGGCCGGCGGCATACTGGAAAAACTTGGCGTCGACAAGGATCTGGTTCTTGCTGCCCGGCAGCACTGCCCAGGGCTTGGCGGACGAATCACCTGGGCCTTCTACCTCGAGCGCCATGGCTGGCTGACCGCGACACCGGTCGCCGCAGTGCCCCATGGCTGAATCAACGGCCGATGCGACGGTGCAGCGACTGATCGGACAGGCACGGGTGCTGGGTCTCGCGCAAAACCCTGAGCTCCCAGAAGAAGTCCGACGCTGCCTTGCTTCCGCCGATCAGCAGCGACGAGGCCTCCACAACGAAGAGATCCTGGAAATCTGCTCATTCTCCGGCGTTGACCCTGATTTTCTGAGGACTCTTCAGGACAGAGCGGAGGGACTGGTCACAGAAGCGCGCCGACATCTGCTGGTGCAGCAACCCCAGCTGACAGCCCCCGGTGGAGCGTTGCATCCTGAAGAGCGCGCAGAAGCCTGCTGGAGAGATTGCTGGCATTTCCTGCGGGTTCTGATCTATGCCATCGCTTCAGGCCGAAGCGCGTTTACGGACCCGGAAGGCATGGCGGCACTCAGAAAGCTTTACACCCTCAAGGGCGTACCGATCCATGCCATGACCATTGCTCTGGAGGAAATGCACCATCTGACGCGGAAGGAAGCAGTCAAACCTTCCCAGCAGGAGCAAATCTCAGCCTGCTTCCATCACCTGATGAGAAACCTCCATGAAAGTGCAGTTAAGAGCTGATAAGCCGCTAGCTCATGAAATACGACTCGCGGGAGGATATTAGAAAGTATTTCTACCTACCCGCGTATGGCGATCGACCTCCGCGCCTACCCCCTGAGCACCCAGAACAGCCGTGTCAGCAATCTGTCTGGTGATGAGGACATCACCCGCCCACCGCTGACCGGATCCGTTGGAAGCGGAAACGCAGACATCAGAAGCGATCTCGACCAGCTCATCGAGCAGGCCTACAGGCAGATCTTCTTTCATGCGATGCAATCTGATCGCGATCCAAACCTGGAGTCGCAGCTGCGCAGTGGAAACATCACGATGCGCGACTTCATCCGAGGCCTGCTGCTGTCCGAGCGTTTCCAGCAGGGGTACTTTCAATGCAGTTCGAACTACCGCATGGTTGACCAGGTGGTGGGCCGCGTTCTTGGACGCCCCGTCTATGGGGAGGGAGAGCGCATGTCTTGGTCGATCCTCATCGCAGAGAAAGGTTTCACAGCTTTTGTCGATGCCCTTCTTGACAGTGACGAGTATCTGCAGGCTTTTGGCTATGACCTGCTGCCCCGGCAGCGGGGGCGTGTCATCGCCGGCAGAGACATCGGAGAGATGCCGATCTACCAGCGCCTCCCGCGCTATGGCTCGGACTGGCGTGACGCCCAGACCAGAAGAGGTTGCTCGACGTCCAGCGCTCAGCTCAATGCGTTGACGATTTCATCGGCATGGAGCAACGGCCAACCTCCTGCCTGGGCTTTAAAGCTCTGGCTTGGTCTCGCGGCCATCGGCGGTTTCGAAGTCGGCCGGGTGATCCTTACGATCGCATTCGAGATGTTGCGCGCCTGAGATGTCGCTACCCGGATCCGGATCTCTCAATCTGCGTGATTGGACGGCCCCGGAAGAGTGTCTACCCAGAACATCCCCTGCCGGTCCGATCGACGCCCGCGGAGCCGACTGGAGCGGCAAGGATCTGGGGATAGTTGACCTACAAGCATCAAAACTCTGTCGCTGCGACTTGCGAGGCACCGACCTCAGTCGCTGCAATCTCACTGATGCTGACCTCCGTTTGGCTCGCTACGACAACAAAACCGCTGCTCCTGAAGGTTTCGATCTACGCAGCAGTGGCGCCATCGGCCCTGGGGCGAAGCTCAACGGTGTCTTTCTCAACAACAGTGATCTGCGCGGCATGGATCTGCGGGGAAGCGTGCTGTTGGGTGCTTACTTAAGCGGTGCGGACATGAGTGGAGCCCTACTGGATGGAGTCTCGTTAGCCGGAGCGGACCTGCGCTGTGTCACATTGCGAGGAGCCCTGTGCCGTGGGGCCCGCTTCGGAGCATGTGAATTGGACATGGCCGATCTGCGAGGCGCAAACATGGAAGGCGCAGCACTCGATGCGGTCGAATCGATCAAGGGGGCTGACTTCTCCTTCTGCCTCGGTCTTGAGGCCCAGATTGACGCTCTCCTGAGCCGATCAGTTCGTGAGCTCGACTGCTGGAACCCCATCACCCGTTCCACAACGAGGGCAAGCCTGGAATCCCTGCGCCAGCAGGCCTGAGACTGAATGCAAACAGTCTCGCGTGTTGACGGCCGTCCCACACCGTCACGCCACGCAACATTTGGACATAACTGATTGAGGTTTATAAAGAACCCGCTCCGCCCAGACGCTTCTGACGGACGATTGCATGGCGAAAACGCGTGATCATCCATGCCCTTCGGTCCTGCCTCGCTTCTCGGGGTCGAACGCTTCTCTGAAGAAAGTGAGGCACCACTCGAGCTGATCCCCGGCGATGACGACGCCAGGAAAGAACAGATCATCCGTGCCGTTTACAAGCAAGTGCTTGGCAACGCCTACGTCATGGACAGCGAACGCCAGGTGATCGCGGAATCCCAGTTCAAGCTCGGAGAGATCAGTGTCCGTGAACTGGTTCGTCGCATTGCCAAAAGCGACCTGTACCGCAGCCGCTTCTTTGAAAGCTGCCCACGGTATCGCTACATCGAGCTTGCCTTCCGTCATCTCCTAGGGCGTGCACCGGCTGACTTTGAGGAGATGCGTGCCCACGCCGAACGACTTGACAGCGCCGGATACGAAGCCGATATCGACAGCTTCCTCGACAACGAGGAATACCAGAACGCTTTCGGTGAGTGGACAGTTCCTTACCAGAAGGGCTGGAAGACCGAGAGCTGCGCAACGATGCAGGAATTCACCTGGAGTTTCCAACTGCTCCGCGGCAACAGCAGCAGCAGCTTGAAAGGTGATTTGTCTGGCATCAGCAGCAAGCTCGGCGGAGCCGCTTACCAGAACCGCCCTCTCCCTGTAGTCCCCCCCTCGTCCGCCGAGGCCACTGGATGGAGCTTCCGTCCATCGCGCAATTTGCAGGATGCCCCCACACGGCTTGGTGTTGGAGCGGGCGAGGAGGGCATGACCTACCGCGTGGAGGTCACCGGATACAGCGCGAACAATGTGCGGCGGATCTCCCGCTACACACGCTGCAACCGGGTTTTCTACGTCCCGTTCGACAAACTCTCCGAACAGTTCAAACGTATCCACCGCGAAGGCGGAAAAATCTCCAGCATCACTCCGGTGACCTGATTCCAGACCAATCATTCGACGCCCCAGTCACATTCCTCCCCTCACCACTCCTGAACCATGGCCACCAATCAAGCCTCAACCGGATTCGGCGCTGAAACCAAGTGGAGCCAACCTGTGCGCTTCCAGCGCAAGGGGCAAAACAGCAAGGGTGCCGCTCTCACCATCGGTGAATTCCTGAAACAGTCCTGCGATCAGATGGCTATCGGGGTTGGTCCCCGTAGCCATGCGGACTGCCCTCACCGCGTCACCTCAGAGTGCTACAGCCCAGATGATGCAACGGCTCTTGATGAGGTGATCGCTTCGGCCTATCGACAGGTCTTTGGCAACGCACATGTGATGGACTTCGAGCGCTGCACGGAACTAGAGGCTCAGCTCAGAGATGGCCGCCTGACGGTTCGTGATTTCATCCGTGGTCTTGCTAAATCGAGCTTCTACAAAAGTCGCTTCTTTTACTCCGTAGCTCCACAGCGTGGAGTTGAACTCAATTTCAAGCATCTTCTCGGCCGCGCACCACATTCTCAGTCGGAGATGTCTCAAAAAATATCTCTGCAGGCCGAGAAAGGCCAAGCTGCTGTGATCGACAGCATCATCGATTCCGCGGAATACCTTGAAGTTTTCGGCAGCGACATCGTCCCTTATGCAAGAGCCTGGAGCTCCCCTGCGGACCTCTCCACCGCTGCCTTCCCCATGCTGGCGGCGCTTGAAAAGAGTTTCGCTGGTAGTGACAGCGCCCGGGGAGGCAGCAGTTCCCTGACCACAAGCCTGGGGAGCGGTTACGCACCCAGGATCAGCGTTCCATCCCAATCCGTGGGGGTGCGACCGAGCAGCAGCTTCACAGCTGGTCGTATCCGCAGCAAGGCACCAGGAGTGACCAGCGGAAACGACTCGGCTCCGATGCGCGGAGATTCGTATGTGTTCTTCGGACTGGGCCAACGGGAACAGGAAACCTTCCAGCGCTGCCCAGGCGACAGCGCGGATCAACTCAATGCATTGATCCGTTCCACCTACAAGCAAGTGATGGGGAATCCTCATCTGATGGAATTCGAGCGGGCGATCTCTGCTGAAAGCAAGTTCATCGACGGATACCTCAGCACACGAGAATTCGTTCGTGCCATTGGGCTTTCTGCGGAATACAAACGCCGCTTCTTTGAGACAAATGCTCCATACCGCTTTATCGAACTGAATTTCAAACACTTCCTTGGCCGCGCGCCGAAGTCACAGCAGGAAATCAGTGAGCACACTCGCATCCTGGCGGAAGGTGGCTACGAGGCAGAGATCAGCAGCTACGTCGACTGTGAGGAATACCAGAGCACATTCGGTGAGGACACGGTTCCCTTCGCGCGAATCCTGTCTGAAAACGGTCGTTCACAGGTTGCCTTCAACCGACACCTCAAGCTCGCCGAAGGCTTTGCAGCTAGCGATACGGTTCAGACCAGTTCCGCCTTGGTGACTTCGGTCGCCACTGGCATGGTGCCAGGCGGTTGGAGCTCCACCACGACCCGGATCAATCGAACCGGCACGCAGTCCGGTGCTGCAGATCCCACCAAAAAGCGTTTCCGCATCGTCGTTGCTGCACAGGCAGCACGCGGTCGACAACGCACTGCAGGCAACACTTATCTGGTGTCAGGGAAAGACATGTCCAGTCAGATGAAGTACATCCACGCACGTGGAGGCAAGATCGTTTCCATCACCGAAGTGATGTGATGTGATTCGAAGCAATCGCTTCACTCACTCCCATGAAGCCTCCCCAAGGGGAGGCTTCTCCTGACGCGTCCCCCCCACACCGATTCCATGACGGACATCACAACCCTTGCCGCTCCGGCCAATACTGACCTCGGACATGCAGAAGAGGTCATCCAAAGCATCTACAAACAGGTTTTCGGCAATCGCCACTTAATGGAGCTGGATCTAAACCGTTCTCTTGAAGCACTCTTCATGAACGGTGATCTGACGGTTCAGGGTTTTGTGACGGCTCTGGCCCAGTCCGAAACTTACAAGCGGCTGTTTCTAGAACCAAGCAATCCATACCGGCTCGTTGAGCTCAATTTCAAACATCTTCTCGGTCGAGCCCCTCATGATCAGGAAGAGGTCATGGCTCACGTTCGCTTGATGAATGAAGAAGGCTTCGAAGCTGAGATCGTAAGTTATACATACAGCGAAGAATATCTCCGTGCATTCGGAGTTGATCAGGTTCCCTACAACCGCTCCAAACAGAGCATGACTGGCGGTAGAACCATCAATTTCGCACGCGCCGACGCCGTTGATGCCGGTTTTGCGGGCTTTGATGGCGCCGAGACAGATTCGAAGCTTCTATACAGCCTCTCGACAGGGGATGTCCCTGACATCATCGATCGCAAGAGCGTCGGCAACGCCAACTCTCTCACCATCATTTGGAGCTCCGGCCGCCAGATCGGAGCCAACCGTCGTGCTCGACAGCGCTCTGTTGTAAACCAAAGCTCTATGTCCGCCACCATCCGCGGAATCCTCTCTCAAGGAGGTCGCATCCTTTCTATTTCGAAGGCTTAACCCTTTCGAGCTGTAGGCCCTTCTCCTGAATTGATTCAGGCATGATGTCTGAGTGCTTGAAGCACAAAGCAATCCAGGATGGGCCCTCAGCGGATCAGCACCCCTCACACCCCTCGGTTTCCCACATGCCTATCATTCGCCCAACCTCAAGCACACATCCAAACCAGAGCGAAGCCTTCGAGGAGTCTGTTTCTTCTGTCCCCATGGCAATGTCCATGATGGTTGATTCAATGGTGAATATGATGCAAAGCAACCTCAAGCAGCATCAACACCAAGAATTATCGCCGACATCCAAAAGCAATGAATATTGAGCAATTTGTTGCTCAAAGTCTAGGCGTCTGGCGCTCCATGCGATCAGGACATTCTCTGGCATTTCAGCAGTTTGAAGATGTCCTGAGCGAAATATCAATCGAAGGGATTTCAGACACTGATCCAATCATATCCGAGACCATCAAAGCCTCATCCTTCGGGAAGGATTTAACCCATCAATCTGCATTCAAGATGGAATGGAATGCAGAAAGCGATTGGGAGCCCGATGACCCGAACGAGGTCTCGAGCGGTTCTTGCGTTATTATTCCAATTCCATCCAACAGTCATTCTGGACACTTACTGAGGAGTGTCGGCTACGCAGAATCAATACCAGCAGAATCAAGCTATTCATTTCTTAGTGATGGCACGTTCGTCCTTACAACCCAATACGAACAATCCATTGCCGAAGAAAGAATATGGTTCGTGTCTCAACACGTCCGATGTCGCTCATCCGTCTTGAAAACATCCGCAGGCTCTGGAATTCTGCAAACATCCTTCGCATCAGAAGTGCGAAAAATCAAAACCTAACGCAGAAAGTCCATGGAAAAAGAAGATATCATTCGCTTTGCGTCAACCCTGGCAGGAGTTTACGACAACTTTTCTCAGTCACAAGAAAACCCAAAAGACTTCGCCAGAATAAAAATTATCTTTCGACCACTTTCCTGGAAAATATTTCAAGGGCCAGGATATTATTCAGAGCAACACTACGATTATGCCCCATGGGACCCCTACCGACAGGGCATCCATAGACTGACGATCAGCGAGGATGAAAAATTTTTTGTTATCGAAAACTATGGCTTTTCAAACATGGAACGCCTTGCAGGTGCCGGACGAAATCCAGAATTACTCAGTTCATTGGATCAAACTAGTCTCAAAAAGCGCTGTGGTTGTGCAATGCACTTTCGTGAAACATCTACAGGTTGCTACACAGGCAGGGTGGAACCAGGAAAAAACTGCCTCGTTCCGAGAGATGGTCAGCTAACATATCTTGTTAGTGAAGTAAAAGTCGATAGAGACTCATGGGTCAGCCGCGATCGCGGATTTGACCCAAACACCGATGAACCCAAATGGGGCTCAGAACACGGACCACTAAAATTTAAGCGAATCCAGGATTACTCAGCATTGATCACACCTGAGTGGATTCAGAATCATTGAGAAAAAATGCAAGAATATACAAAGCAGATTAAAGCGTGGATACGATCACAACATCTGATCTGCGAGGGGACTGACTTTGTATTTGAAACCGTAGACCAGACTCAACTTGAAAAATTCGAACGCTGTATCGAGTCGATTGGTGGTCGAGTCAGAAGTGTGCAGGCGGTTGGGAACTGGCCGATGGGCCCAAATCGTTCATTTAAAATTCTTCGAGCGATTGGGAGCGTACCGCGTCCAGGAGGTGAAGAGCTAGTTACTTACTGGGCAAAGCGTGGCAGCAAAATGACCAGATATTCAGATATCAATACTTGAATCACTCGTCAAACCAACCCAACCAGGTTGGCTTTGAAAAATCGGTATGCTTGCTCCATTTGCGAAGAATCGCCATTGAGTCAATTGAAAATCCCCACCTCTGAGCTATGGCAATGACCTCATCTTGATTCAAGGCACTCTTGATCTCATCACGAAGAGATTGATCACTCCGAGCGCGCTGTATAAATTGGTCAAGGATTTGATCCTGCTCGACGTCAGACATGTAAATGGAAAAGTTGAGTTAAGACTGTCCACAAAAAGAGGCCAAGATTTTTAGTCTCCAGCCCCTGCCATCAGCATACCCCTCCAAACTGATAATTGCCGAAACGCCCACGACCAGTGATCAGGATTCGCGGCCTCAATCGACTCTTGCACTGAAGATGCTTGCGAGGATAAATCCTTCTCAAACATTTCCCGCCAGTCTTCTTCAGTGAAGACATACCCACTTTGCTGGCCTAAAGCAATAATCTGCTCATGTGACTTCAGCGGCTTTAACCCAGTGGCAAGCTCATGAAAACGTACAACATCATCAACAAAACGCCGCAATTCTTGACAGGACATCAGCAGGACTCGATCCAGATCGCAAAATTAGCTTTTCTGCAAATCATTTGCAGAACAAGTGGGCCACCTGTGCAACGCAACAACCGCCAGGGGATCTCCTGATCGGTCAGACCAGAATCAACAAGGATCTTCGGAGAACGTGTGGCTTGCTCCAGAGGAATCAATGCCGAACCTGTCAAGCTTGGCTCGACAGCCTGTACCAACCCGCGCAGAGTCTCAATTTCATCGACCTCGTTGAGTTGATTCTGCAACTTTTCGTCTTGTCTTACAACCTCAACAAATCTAGGGAGAGCGACTTCGGCTTCTGCAGAGACGGGCATTGCGTCCAGGATTCTGGACTGAAGATACCAGACTGAACTGACGGAGCAGCTAGTCGTTCAAAATTAGCGGAGTCAAGCAGCCAGCAGTGCTAACTTTCAATGAGCACATGCGTCAACAATCGTGGCCGAAAGGTTTGACATATTATTTGAGGGAATGCCTGAAGAGAAGGCCATTCAACTATTGGAAACAAATCCTGAGGAACTTTCCAATCCTGCAGATAAATATATGGCGGCTACCAGGCTTGCAGCATGCCGGAGTGACGGCTCGCTAGAGGCACTCCTGAACGCTATCCAGCTAAAGCCTGACAATCTCTTTGATCGCATTGCAAGGCGTAAGGTGCTGGAAGCCTTGGGTCGACGGCGTGACGCGCGAGCCCTTCCTGGGTTATTCACAGCGCTGAGCTTTGATGATGAGCCCTCAGTCATCAATGCCGCTGATTCCATTGCCCAAATCGGTGCTCCGCTCAGCGATTCCCAGTGCACCGTGCTGCTGAACGCTCTGGAAGGCAGTGACAATCAAAGGCGTTCGGTGATTCAGACGCACACCAGGCTGAAGCTTCCCAGTGGTGAAGAGAGAATTTCACAGCTTGAAACGGATGACAATCCGCTTGTGGCAGGAGCGGCACGTGCCTACGCGGCAAGGGTCCACGGCCACCTTGATCGCCTCGATCCCTTAATCAAGCAGCTGGGAGACCCGATAGCCGGACGAAGACGTTCCGCAGTGATTGACCTGGGAGACGCGGGAGATATCCATGCTCTTCCCCATCTCGTGAGCTGTCCGGTATCCATGCCTCTGAGAGCAAAAAGTGCCTTTCAACTGGTGGATCCTGAGAAAAAGGGACTGGTCCCCGAGCAATACACAGCGCACATCACACGGCTGCTTCAGGACGATCCGTCCAGTCTCAACCTCCTACCGGAATGGAGCTGTGCAGCTGAATCCAAGGAAATCGAGCAGAACTTGCAACATCGCGACGAAGGCAAGCAGTACGGCGGTGCATTAAGCCTGGCAAAAATGTCAAAAACGCAACAGCTTGAAACGATCGATCACATTCATTCACGTCTCTGGAGTGACTACGGAGCCAATTACCTGCTGACGTCAGTCGTTGGTCTTCAAAAGCTGCATGAGCGAAGCGACTTGGTCAGAACAGCCCTCGCTGAAACCCTGCCGCAGTACGCCAAGTCCAGAGTTGCGGCCGCCTGGGCCTGCATGGCGCTGGGATTGTCAGACCAAGTGAATCTCCTGCAGGAAATTCACAGAGAGGCCCAATGGATACCACTGAAATGGAGTTGCGGCCAAGTGCTTCAACAGCTGTCATAAGAACCAAGGTCCACTGCATTGCAAGGCCAAAGGCTCCAAAGCGTATGCATTCCGCTTTTCTTCATGTTTCACTTCGATTTTACTTTGCAAACTTGTGTGTCCTGACATTCTCCAAAGCCAGGACTAGCGAGAAAGCAGGGGTACTGTCATCCGTGATGCGGATTTGCATCCCCCCAACACCATTCCCCAAACCATGCTCGACGCATTCTCCAGGAAGGCCGTCTCGGCCGATTCCAGCGGTGCTTTCATCGGCGGAGGCGAGCTGGCCTCCCTGAAGTCCTTTATCGCTGACGGAAACAAGCGCCTGGACGCTGTGAACGCCATCTCCGGCAACGCTGCTTGCATCGTCTCCGATGCTGTCGCCGGCATCTGCTGCGAAAACACCGGTCTGACCGCTCCTAACGGTGGCGTCTACACCAACCGCAAGATGGCTGCCTGCCTGCGCGACGGTGAAATCGTCCTCCGCTACGTGAGCTACGCCCTTCTGGCCGGCGACGCATCTGTGCTGCAGGATCGCTGCCTGAACGGTCTTCGCGAGACGTATGCCGCCCTTGGCGTTCCTACCGGTTCCGCAGCCCGCGCAGTCGCAATCATGAAAGCTGCTGCTAGCGCTCTGATCACCAACACCAACAGCCAGGCCAAGAAGGCTGCTGTGACTCAAGGTGATTGCTCCAGCCTTTCCGGCGAAGCTGCCAGCTACTTCGACATGGTGATCAGCGCCATCAGCTGAACCAAGTCTCTTAATCGTTCTAACTCACTTACTTCCTCATCATGAAGTCCGTCATCACCACCGTTGTCGGCGCAGCCGACAGCGCATCACGTTTCCCCTCCGCCTCCGACATGGAGTCTGTGCAGGGTTCCATCCAACGTGCTGCTGCCCGTCTGGAAGCTGCTGAAAAGCTGGCTGGTAACTACGACGCCATCGCTCAGCGCGCCGTCGACGCCGTCTATTCCCAGTACCCCAACGGCGCCACCGGCCGTCAGCCCCGTCAGTGCGCAACCGAGGGCAAAGAGAAGTGCAAGCGTGACTTCGTTCACTACCTGCGTCTGATCAACT
>WTFZ01000075.1 GCA_011523835.1 Synechococcus sp. CO36386bin_29
TCACAGCACACACAGATGATGGTCTGCAGCGACCCCTCAACCTCAAGTACGTTTCCCCGGTGTTCTGCACAGACGCGGCCCCGAATCGGCGTGAGACTTGAAAGGTCGTCGTGAGTCCCATCCACATCCCAAATTCTGGGCTGACCCAGGGCCAGGAGATCTTTCAAGGACACCGGCTCCAGGCCGGGAATCATTTGTTCCCGCCCTTGGGTTCGAAGGGAAGGCGGCCGGCCTGAGATCCGGCACCGGCCGCTGCAGCGGCAGGAGTTTGGGCTTGTTGCTTCATCTGCTCATCCAGAATTGCCTGCAGATTGTCGGGAAGTGCCTCCCGAGTGAGCAGGAAAGTCTGGAGGGCCTGGAAGATGTTGGCGATCACCATGTAGAGCAAGACACCCGCAGGAAGCGGGAAGAACAGAAACATGCCGGTGATCATCACGGGCGTGATCTTGTTAGCCGTGGCTTGCTGAGGGTTGGCTGGCATGCCCATGCCTGAGAGAAGCTGGGAAATGAACAGGCTCAGGCCGAAGGCGCCAACGAGAATGGCGATGTCCCAATTGATGGATCCCTCGGTGTAAAAACCGACCTGGCCCAGAGCTTTGATGAAAAGAAAACCGCTTCGCGCAGCGAGACCCGGGATCTTTCCTTCAACCGTCGCATCGCCAGGAGCCAGAGCGGAGATCGTGCCGTCCTCAGAAACGGACACCACCGACTCTCCTTTGGTCACTGACCAGCTGGGAAGAAATGACTGGCCGTTGTCGACATCGGTGAGAATTTTGCTGAAAGGTTCTCCGCTTTTTGTCTGGAGCTGAATCTGAACGTTCTCTCCAGCTCCGATCTTGGTGCCACCGGGAAGGCTGGCAATCACAGGCACGTGATCGGTTTCAGTGATGAAAATCGAGTGACTGGCGCTGTTGAAGGGTTTGGGGTCAACGGCGGCGATCTGCTCGGCAGGCAACACCTTGAGGTTGAGGGTGTAAGGGACGTCGGCGAACGGTGATCCCCGCAGGGTGGCGAACAGGGCGAAGAGGATCGGCATCTGCACCAGCAGAGGGAGACAGCCTGCCAACGGGCTGCCGAACTCCTTCATCAGTTTTCCCAGTTCCTCCTGTTGCTTTTGAGGGTTGCTGGCAAAACGGGCCTTGATTTCAGCTTGACGTTTCTGCATCACCGGCTGGGCGATGCGCATGCGCCGGGCACTGCGAATGGATCCGGCGCTCAGCGGAAACAGGGCCAGTCGGATCACAACTGTGAGCGCCACGATGGCCAATCCGTAGCTCGGAACCAATCCGTAGAAGAAATCCAGGATCGGAATCAGCAGGTTGTCGGAGATGTACCCGATCACGATGGCGTTCCGCGGTGTGGTGAAAGGTGATGCCAGTGTGCAACAGCGTCGTCGCTGTTGCGTTGTTGCCAGGTGTCAGGCAGCGAATCCCTTGTTGGTGGAGTCGTTGAGACCTGCCGTTGCAGGCTGACCTGCATTGGGTCGGGCCTTGATGCGCTCGAGGATGAACGTTTCAACCTCGCGGAACCGGGGCAGAGAGCGCATCTCCAGCCTTGATCCATCGGTGAGCACGAGGACCATGTCCCCCCAGGCGCCGAACCCTCTGGGGACGCAACGCACTTCGCGAATCTGGCTGTACACCACCTGGCTGCGGTCACGTCCCATCCAACCGCCACTGACGGAGATGCGGCGACTGGTGATGTTGAAGCGGAGCCAGAGGGCTCGCACCACAGCGCCAATGGTGAATGGAAGTCCGATGAGGGTGAAACCGAGAAGCAGGTTGATCACGAGATCCCCTTTGGCAGGACCTCCCTCGTAGAACGTGTCTTCCTGGATGGACTGAGTCATGGCTTGAGGCCCGCCTGTTCAAGCAATCTGTCGCATTCTTCCAGCAAGTTGGCTTCTCCGGTGTCGGCACCGGGTCGAAGACTGATCATGAGCCAGAGGTCAGCGTGCTCTGAGCGTGATTCAAAGCGCCTGCGCAGATGGTCATGCATGCGTCGCCTGAGACGATTGCGCACGACGGCACGCTTGTGCACCTTGCCACTGATCACCACGGCGATCCGACAACTTGGTGATTGACCGCGACCGGGAACAACCTTGGAGTTTCGACGCAGCAGTTTGGGATTGGAAGCTGCTTTTCTGAGCACCATCAAGGTGCCGTGAAAACGCTTGCCACGCCTGTGCAAGTGATCAAAACAGCGATGGCCGCGTAAACGCATGGAAGCGGGCAGAACCATCGCTGGGGATGTGCTGGAACCGGATCAAACAGACAGACGACTGCGACCCCGCTTGCGGCGGGTGCGAATCACCCGCCGACCGGTGTGCGAACGCATGCGCACTCGGAATCCTGAGACACGCTTGCGCTTGCGGCTGGTACCACCGAGGGTTCGCTTGGTCATGAATCTGTTCCGGCGTCCGGCTTTTTCTCAAG
>WTFZ01000143.1 GCA_011523835.1 Synechococcus sp. CO36386bin_29
TTTTCTGCCACTTGAGATTGAGGCTGGTGCGGATTTTCAGGCCGCCCACTTCCAGCTGTTCCGGCGTCAGCAGACGGGGGAGCTGCTGGGCAACCCAACTGGTGAAGAAGGGTGCCGCACTGTTGAAATATTTGGGAATCGCCGGGTTGAGCGCCAAGGGGCTGTTGCGGGCTTGCTCGGCTTCGTTCGCAGTGATGAACCTGGCCTGAAGCATGCGGTCGAGCACCACACTGCGCCGTTCTAGTGCCAGTTTCGGATTCACCAGAGGCGAATACACCGAGGGAGCTGGGGGCAGGCCAGCAATCAAGGCGGCCTCAGGAAGGTTGAGCTCGTCGGGCGTCTTGGAGAAGTAGACCCAGGCGGCATCGGCCAGGCCGTAGGCGCTGGAGCCGAGATAAACGTAGTTGAGGTATTGCTCGAGAATCTGCTCCTTGCTGAGTTGACGTTCGAGCTTGTAAGCCAGGGCCGCTTCCTTGAGCTTGCGCGTCAGCGTGCGGTCTTGACTAAGAAACACTGTGCGGGCCAGCTGCTGGGTGATTGTGCTGGCTCCTTCTCGAACAGCGCCCTGGCGGACGTTTCGCACCATGGCTCGAGCGATTCCCCAGAGATCCACGCCGTTGTGGTCGTAGAAGCGGCGATCTTCCGCAGCGATGAAGGCCTGCTTCACCAACAGAGGCATTTGCCCAGGCTTGATTTTTTCGCGGGTGGCAGGCCCGAGCTTCTGAATGACAGCCCCGTTGCTGGATAGCAGGCTGATAGTTCCCGGGCGGTTGAAGCGACTGATGCCGCTGGCATCGGGGAGGGTGGCGTCGAAAGCGCGGGTGACAGCGGATTGGGCTAAGGCAACTCCGACGCCCACCACAACGGCGGATCCACCGATCAGAACCCAGTGGAGACGAGTCCGGGTCACATCGCCGGAGTTAGGGAGCTGTGGCCGATCGCCAGGGCTGTGACGAGCATGCCGAGCACGAGGAATGGTTGTGCGCTGGCCTGATATTTCACGTCGTAAGTAACGGGGTCTCTCAGCAGCCAGATGTCTTGGAAAGTGATCTGAGGCACGATCAACAGCACAAGGAGCACAGCAGCAAAATGCTGGCCAATAGCAATCAGCACTGCAACCATCAACAGCTGAAAAATATCGATCATTCCAGCACTGATCCAACTGGCTGGCCGGATTCCGAATGCAACAGGAAGCGACTGGAGCCCTAGAGCACGGTCACCTTCCACGCTTTTGAAATCATTGACTACTGCGATGCCGAGCCCTGCAAGGCTGTAAGCAAGGGTGAGAATTGCTGTGGCCCAGGTGAGTTGACCGAACAGGGCCTGACCCGCCCACCAGGGAAGTGCGATATAGCTCGCCCCCAGGGCGTAGTTGCCAAGCCACCCATTCTGCTTGAGTTTCAGAGGCGGAGCTGAATAAATGAAGCTCACAAAAGAACCTCCCAAGGCGAGCAGGAGGAGTACTGGAGTGGAATGCCCTGCCCACAAATCAAGGGCGTAGGCCACGGCAAGTCCTGCCAACAACAACACCCAAATCTGAAGCTTCACCTGACCCAGGGGGATGGCTCCGGAGGGAATAGGTCTGTAAGGCTCGTTGATCGCATCAATTTCACGATCGTAGTAATCGTTGATGGTTTGGGTGTATCCAGCAAGCAATGGGCCGCTCATCACCATGCAACCGATTGCTGCTGCGACATGATCCAAACGCCACTCATAGTGCCCGCTGGCCGCGGCACCACAGACAACACCCCAGATCAATGGGATCCAGGTCACGGGCTTCATCAGCTGCAGGCGCAGCTTCCAGATATTGGTGGTGCCGCTGGCACCTTTCATGCCAAGCAGCTGACGGGCGTCACTCACGCGTCGTGACCTCAGGCTGGAGCAATTTCGTCTTCAAAGAACCAGTTGGTTGACCCATCACTGAGTTGAACAACTACACCGATTCCTTTGCCATCCACGGTCCGAAAATCGACCACGGTGCCGTTGGCGTCAGTCTTCAACAGCTCGACAAGAGCATTAGGAATCCGATCGCGAACTCGGGTGACACGCACCTTGGAGCCGATGTCGATGGTGACTGCCTGCTGTGACATGGCCTGCGAGGCTTGGGAAGTGGCCGCAACCTTAACAGCCGCAAAACGAATGTCATGGTCGCTCTTCGCCTGATCCCCTGTCTTGATGTGGCCGCTGGTCGGGTGGTCAAGGGCGTCAACTTTGTGGAACTGCGCGATGCGGGAGATCCCGTCGAACTTGCGTGCCGATACAGCCAGGCCGGAGCCGATGAGCTGGTGTTTCTTGATATCGCGGCCAGTCATGAAGGGCGTGCCACCCTCGTCGAGCTGGTGCGGCGTACGTCCGAGCAGGTCACGATTCCATTCACTGTTGGGGGAGGGATCGGCTCTGTGGAAGGAATCACTGAACTGTTGAGGGCCGGAGCTGACAAGGTCAGCCTCAACTCCTCGGCGGTTCGCCGGCCAGAGCTTGTGAAAGAGGGCGCACAGCGATTCGGTTGTCAGTGCATCGTTGTGGCGATCGATGCCCGGCGCCGCGATGGCGGCGGATGGGATGTCTTCGTGAAGGGTGGCCGCGAGAACACCGGTCTTGATGCCGTTGATTGGGCGCGTGAGGTGGCCAGGCTCGGCGCTGGAGAAATCCTGCTGACATCCATGGATGGTGACGGCACCCAGGCGGGGTACGACCTGGATCTCACCCGTGCCGTTGCCCAAGCGGTTCCGGTCCCAGTGATCGCCTCCGGCGGAGCCGGAACTCTTGATCACATTGCGGCGGCCCTCGATCAAGGTCCCCGCGGTGGACACGCGTCGGCCGCGTTGCTGGCGTCCCTACTTCACGACGGAGTTTTGACGGTTCAAGAGATCAAGGACGACTTGCTCCGTCGTGGTCTGGAGATTCGACCCCCTGAGGGGACTGCTGATTATTAAAGTTTTGATACGTGATCTCAGACAACAAGTGTCGTGTTGAATCCAGGGGCCAAAGCGTTGTTGTTGAGTGCACTGTGGGTCCTTCAAGACGGTGCATGGTCGCCGGCACCATGGATTGGATTCGTCCTGGTCAGCATCGTGATTGCACTGGTGGCCTGGGGGCTGCAGCTCATGCAATCGGCCGTTGATCAACAGGAGTTTTCCTTGATGCTGGCGGGTTGTCTGGTGTGTTCAGCTGCTGTTGGACTGGCCACGGTGATGGTGATGACCTTGAACGACTTTCTGCTTTGAGACCTGGGGATCCAGAGGCTGTCGAGCAGCTGTTCAATGACGCTGCGCCAACCTACGACCGGCTGAACGACCTGCTCAGCTTTGGGTTGCATCGCCAATGGAAACGCCAGATGCTTCTCGATCTGGCTCCGCGTTGTGGCGAGGTCTGGCTTGACCTCTGCTGCGGCACTGGTGATCTGACCCTTGCATTGGCCCGACGGGTTCGCCCCGGTGGCCAGGTGGTGGGAGTGGATATGGCCGAGGCGCCGCTTGCAATTGCGCGTCAACGCGCAGTGCGCGAGCCCTGGCTGTCTCTTGCTTTCCAGCAGGGCGATGCCCTGGCTCTCAGCGCCGATACATCCTCGGTTAATGGGGTGGTGATGGCCTATGGGCTGCGCAACCTGGCTGATCCGGCAGCGGGTCTCCGGGAGATCAAACGGGTGCTGCGGCCTGGGGGCCGGGCAGGCCTCCTTGACTTCAATCGACTGCAGCCCACTTCAATGGCGGCACGCTTCCAGCGGGCGTACTTACGGCGTGTGGTGGTTCCCGTGGCCGATGGGCTTGGCCTCAAAGACCACTACGCCTATCTCGAGGCCAGTTTGCAGCGCTTTCCCGATGGTGCCTCCCAGGAACAGCTGGCCAGAGACGTTGGATTTTCCCTGGCTCGTCATCGTCCTGTGGCTGGGGGGCTGATGGGACTTCTGACCCTGCGCTCTTGAAGAACCCTATGCATTCTCTGTCTCCCTTGCGACAGGCGAGATTGGTGACTTATGAAGGAATGATTAAGAAACGGAGGGATTCACGTTGGCCTTTCCGCTGCCGTCGTTGTTGCCATCGATTGAAGATCTCCTGGATGAAGTTCAGTGGCTGGACGGGATGATCCTGGTGACGGACTCGCAGAAAGCCACGTTTGTCTCCTTTTCGCAGGTGGACCCCGTTCTGCGTCGGCTGCGTTCGCGTCCCAGGGGAGCAGAAGTGGCAGAGCAGCTCTGCATGTCTCTGCTTGAGACTCACGGAAAGGGGGCGTCCAAGCCTGTGCTCGTCTTTCAGGGAGACGGCAGTTTCTGGCTGGGCGTCATGGGACCTGGCCACGGTCATCCCCATCGCCACCATGCCATTGCCCATCTCCATCGGTGCCTCTCCCTGAGTTGAGCCGGGAGGGCCTTTGAGGAGAATGCCCTGCATCGGCCCCAACGCACGGATGCATTTTCAAGACATCATCAGCACCCTCAACCGGTTCTGGTCTGAGCAGGGATGTCTGTTGCTCCAGCCCTACGACACGGAAAAGGGGGCTGGAACCATGAGTCCTCACACCGTGCTGCGCGCCATTGGGCCCGAGCCCTGGGCTGTGGCTTATCCAGAACCCTGCCGCCGGCCCACCGATGGACGTTATGGCGACAACCCCAACCGAGCTCAGCACTATTTCCAATACCAAGTGCTGATCAAGCCATCCCCCGACGGCATTCAGGAGACCTATCTCGCTTCCCTGGAGGCTCTTGGCATCAAGGCGTCGGACCACGACATCCGCTTTGTGGAAGACAACTGGGAGTCCCCCACCCTCGGTGCCTGGGGTGTCGGCTGGGAAGTGTGGCTCGATGGCATGGAGGTCACTCAGTTCACCTATTTCCAGCAGTGCGGCGGAATTGATTGCAAGCCCGTGTCGATTGAGATCACCTACGGCCTGGAACGCCTGGCGATGTATCTCCAGGATGTGGAGAGCATCTGGGATCTGAGCTGGAATGCCCAGCGCAGCTACGGCGACATCTGGCTCCCTTTCGAAAAGGGCCAGTGTCAGTTCAATTTCGAGGCGTCCAATCCAGAGCGACTGAAGCAGCTCTTCGCGATTTATGAAGCCGAAGCCACGGATCTGATTGCCAACAACCTGCCCGCTCCGGCTCTGGATTTTGTGCTCAAGTGCTCGCACACCTTCAACCTCCTGGAGGCACGTGGCGTGATTTCGGTGACCGAGCGCACGGCCACCATCGGCCGGATCCGCACGCTGGCCCGCAAGGTTGCAGAAGCCTGGCTGGCGGAGCGAGAGGCGCTCGGATTTCCCTTGCTGGAGCCGAGTGCGGCGACTGCAGCTGTCTGATCCGACTGCGTTGAACAGGGGAATCCTTCATTCACCTCTGATGCGGGTGAAGCATGAATCCGCCCCTTGCCGCTGCGTTGCTTTTGCTGCTGGGATCCATGGGAGCGGCGCTGTCCCAGACCTGGCAGCACTGGTGCACGCTGCTGTTGGTGCTGGGTCTTGGTTTGGCCGTTCTGCGCCGATGCTTGCGGATTTCATTGCATTCGCTCGGCGTGATCGCTGTTCTGCTGGTGCTTGTGATCGCACGCTCCGGACTGGCTGCAGAGCCGCGCCCCCATCCATTGGATCCCAGTCATTGGATTCCGGTGAAGAGCCCGTCCGTGGTGGTGACACTCCAAGGACAACTGAGGAGCGATGGGCAGATTCGTCGTGGGCGATGTCGTGCTCTTGTCGAGGTGAAACACCTTGATGGTGAGCGGAGCAGAGGGCGGACGGAACTCACCGCCGATCCTTGTCCGCAGCCTCTGCATCTGGGCGATTGGATTGAAGTCACGGGAGCGCTGCGCGGGCTCCGGCCTGCAGCCCATCCTCTCCTCCGTGGTCGGGCGGAGCGGCTGGTCGCCCGAGGGAGTTGGAGTCAGATCCGTACTGAATCCGTTCGGGTCTTGCATCAGCCCTGGACGCCCTTGGCGGACGGCCGCCGACGTATTGCCGAGGCTTTCGCCGCGGCAGCAGGACCAGCGCGCGGGGGGCTGCTGGCAGCTCTCGTGCTCGGCAGTGCGCAAGTTGATCTGATGGCGGATCTGCGTGAGGCCTTCCGCGTGGCGGGTTTATCCCATGCCCTTGCCGCATCGGGTTTTCATCTTTCCGTGCTGCTTGGCACCATCCTGGCGGCCACCCGCTCAGGTCCGTTTGCTCTGCGCATCGGGGCCGGGGGGAGTGCCATGGGCTTGTTCCTGGTGTTGGCCGGTGCCCAGCCCTCTGTGGTGCGGGCTGTGCTGATGGGCGCCGCAGCTCTCCTGATCCGTGAAGGGGGTCATCGCAGTCGCCCGCCGGGCGTGCTGGTGCTCACCCTGCTGCTCATGTTGCTGATGCATCCAGCCTGGGCTCGTTCGGTGGGCTTTCAACTCAGCGCTGCAGCAACAGCTGGTTTGGTGTTGTCAGCTGCCCCCCTGGAATCGTGGCTTTTTACCCATGGGCCGGGATGGCTGCGCCCCCTTGCCCCTGCCCTGTCCGTCCCCCTGGCAGCCCTGGCCTGGACGCTCCCGTTGCAGTTGCTGCACTTCGGTTCGGCTCCCCTCTATGCCCTGGTCAGCAATCTGCTGGCGGCTCCGTTGCTTGCTCCGCTCACCCTGTCGGCCATGGCCTTGGCTCTGCTTGTGCTGGTGGCGCCTGCGCCGATCACCGCCTTTGTTCTGCCCTGGCTGATCTGGCCTGTTCAGCAGTTGGCTGGCTTGCTGATCGCCGTTGTGCACTGGATCAGTGGTTGGCCTTGGGCCCAGCTACTCACCGGCCGTCCCCAGCCGCTGGTAGTGCTCGCGCTCGTCCTTGCCTTGATCCCCTGGTGGTTACCCGCGCTTCAGCGTTGGCGTTGCCACGCCGTTCCCCTGGGCCTTTTGGCCGTGGTGGTGCAGGGGTGGGTGCAGTTCAGTGATGACCTGATCAGGGTTGAACAGTGGGGACGCCAGTGGCTTGTGCTGCGGCATCGCGGCCGTGCTGCTTTGTTAAGCAGCCATGGCGACGGACTGAGTTGCCATGTGGCCAGGCAATTGGGCAAGGGGCTGGGCCATGCCCGTTTCGATTGGGTGGCAGTGATGGATCCCGTGGCTCTGGACCAGACCGGGTGTTGGAGTGTGCTGGCGGAGACCGTTGTTGCTGAACACCAGGGGCAGATCCCCCTGACCGTTGGTCAGACGCTGAAAAGTGCAGGACTTGGCTTCCGCGTCGCTGATGTCAGAGGTCGTCACTTACGTGTGCAGGTCGGCCAGAGGGTGTTCTCTTACCGTCGCAGAGATCTGAGGTCTTCAGATGCGGTGGTCCCGCTGGTCGTGGGCGGGTCGAAGTTTTAAGGTGTTGGTGCGCAGGTTTGCGCTGGGAGAGGTGGCAGAGTCCGGTTGATTGCGCACGACTCGAAATCGTGTAGGGGTCACACCCTCGTGGGTTCGAATCCCACCCTCTCCGTTCCAAATTGACCTTCGGTGATCTTGCGAGGACGCCGCTCTACTTTTAGCAAAGCCTTTAATGCGTTTGAAAATTTAGATCTCCATTTAGATGGAGAAGATTGTGCCTGTTTTGTGATGAATGTTATGGGTATAACTGGTAAAAATGCAAGTTCTAAGTTTTATCCAAATGCTCTTAAGTGTTTGATTCGGTTTTAAAGGTCTACTTTTCTTAAGTCTCGCGAAGGCTGATCGCTGTTATTGTTTTTGGGTTGCAAAGATTTTTTTGGCTTTCTTTGAGGGTTTTTGAGGTGCGTTTGATTCAAGTAATTCGATAACGATCTTCGCGAGCCGACCTTGGTGGGAGCTATGTTTTTATCTTGCTGGTGGTGTGGTATCTAAATATTGCTAATGAAGGAAAATTTGCTGATCAGCGTGATGGTATAAAATTCACAAGTGCTTGCGATGTGAATGCTCATTCAGTAACGATGATTCTATTTATAAGGTTCTTAGCGAATAAGCATATTCCCGGATTTGGTAAAATAATTCGATTTTTTCAGGGCCGATCCGTTGTGGCGCGTGGTTTTCTTCAGGCTGCGGAGCCGATAAAGGTGGCTGATGATCAATGTAACCATTGTGATTTCAAGACTTTTAGTCTGATCATAGGCAATTCTCGTAGCGGTTCCACCATTCTTGGTTCAATTGTGGATGCTCATCCGAATGCCATTGTCGCCAATGAAACCATGGCTTCTCAAGCCTTTTGGAAAGGGATGAGTAAGGGTGAAATTCTTGGCGAAATTATAGAGAATTCTTCAGCAAACTATCGGTCTGGGCGCCAGTCTGAAGACTATCAATATCAAATTGGTGCATCTCCTGAGTCTAAATCTTCTGTTTGCGTTTATGGCGACAAGATCTGGAATCCAGCAACATTGCTCTTGCATGGAGATTATGATTTAATCTCAAGATTGGAGAATCAATTGGCTGCAAGAGTAGTGCTAATTGCTTCAATTCGCAATCCTTTTGACACGATTGCGACGATGCATAGACGTAGTCAAGCTCCTATAAAAGATCGCATTCGTTGGTTCTTTATGCATTGCGAGGCTCTGGCTGCCATCGAAGAAAAGACGGCACAATCTGATTTCCTGATCAGTTATCATGAACAACTGATTGATTGTCCGAACGAGGAAATATCGAGAATTTGCAGGGCTCTGATGCTTCCCGTTAATGATCAGCATCTTGCCAATGTTAAGCGACTTCTCTACAGGCGTCCAAGTAAAAGCGGAGCAGCACTTGATTGGAAGTTGGCTGAGGTGGAGGAAGTCTTGGAGCGTATGCAGCGGTTCCCATTCCTCACCGTATATGAGAATCAAACTCCTTGACCCCAGGATTTCTGCTTGTTATGCGTAACAGGCTTTGAATCCTCTTGTTGGATTTGCCAGTCTGCTTTTTGAATGTTTCATAATTATTTCTAGATTTGTAGTGATGTTCGTTTGCTGTCTGAGTTTTGAAGTTGCTCGTGAAATGATTGAGACGAGCGAAGCTTTCAGTCTTGGAGAGGTCTCAACTCAGTTGAATCGCATCCAGGTCTTGACGTCGCGATGATTTGATTGGCGCAACGGTATTGCTTGCTGATCATCGTTTGTAATAAAACTTTTGATTGCAATATTGCGTTCGTTTGTTGTTCCATCAGCCAGCTGGTTTTGTTCTAACAGATCTTGTGCCTGAGATTCGATTCTTTCGTTCAGATTTAAAAGCGACGAGAGAGGTCATGGTTGACACCCCAAGAGTGAGCGAGGTGAACTCTCTGGTCTTTGTTCCGAGTTTGTTTTTGTCTTCACTGTGATGGACTTTGACAACCAATGTGCATTGGCTGTCTATCCTCTGATTAGGAGTGAAAGAGCAGAACGAGCCCCAAGCTGACCTGGTGAAATTCCTTTTCCTCGCGGCTGAGGTCGAGTCCCACTTCCAATCCCTCTTTCAGAGCGTCTTTAAAGGGAGGCGTGAGAGGTTGGTTGTTGGCTTGCCAGAGCGCAGCGATGCCAACAGGTGTGGCATGCCATCGGAAGTGGCCCGTTTCCCCTATAGAGGGCTCCTTGAGAGACTCCTCGAGCAGGCTGTTGAGTGAAGTGCTTGTCATTGGCATAACCCAAGCTTCGGGGCGGCACGAACAGTCGGCAATGCCCTGAGAAACTTCGTGATGAAGCTGTCCCGCTGTGAGACGGCTTGTGGCCATGTCAGGCGTCCAGGATTCTCTCTGTGCCGTTGCAGTTACTGGCACCTCGGCTCTGACGGATCGGTTGTATTGCGGTTGATTAGGGTGAGACTCAGGGGACGGGGATTGGTTAGTTCGTCGCGGCGATCCGTTCTCAAGCCTGCGACTTCTGTGCTGCGTCGACGCGCATCACGTCGACATCTCGAGCTCCTCGCTGCTCCTCCCTCAACCCTGACGGCTCTCACACTCGTACGCCGCCAGAGCCGTTTTGGGAGGTCTCTGAAGCGAAGCGGTGATGTTCTTTTTTCACTGATGGTGCTTGGGTTCGGATCCCCGATGTTCCTTCTGCTGGCACTGTTGGTTCAAATCAGTTCGCCGGGTCCGGTGTTCTACGTGCAGAGGCGCGTTGGACGAGGTTACCGGCGGTTTGGCTGCATCAAATTCCGCACGATGCGAGCGGATGCTGATGCTGTGCTGGCTCAGGTTCTTGAGGAATCGCCAAAAATGCGTGCTGAATTCGAGCGTGACTTCAAACTGCGGGACGATCCAAGGATTACGCCGATCGGTCGCTTTCTCAGACGATCGAGTTTGGATGAACTGCCTCAGTTCTTTAACGTCTTGCGCGGAGAGATGAGTGTTGTAGGTCCTCGCCCCATTGTTGATAAGGAAATAGAACGCTATTCCGACTACATGGATGAAGTGTTGTCAGTGAGACCAGGGCTAACTGGCCTCTGGCAGGTGAGTGGACGCAACAATCTCAGCTATGCCAAAAGAGTTCGATTGGATCTGGCCTATGCCAGAGGGCGGTCCTTTTTTCTTGACCTGGCCATCATTTTGCGGACTTTTGGTGTGCTGCTTCTGCCGATGGACCGTGGGGCTTATTGATTGAGACTGGTATTGATTCGTTGTTTTAATTAAAAAACAAAGGCACAACCTGCAGCTGTGATCAACCATACGATTTCAAGTCGTTTTGACAAATTCAGGATTGTTTCAACAGACTGCGGGCAGGCTTCAGATCCCCCGGCTTTGAGCACGGGCTTTGAGATCCAGGTGTCTCCATAGCGGTTTCTGCCTCCTAACTGAACCCCGGCGCAATGGGCGTAAATCGCCTCGGATCGTCCTGCATTGGGTGATGGGTCCATCGTTCCATCCTTTTCTGCTGCAAGGACCAAAGAGGGCCATAACAACCAGCTGCGACTGATCAGCGGCAGAGTCAGCATCACCAGCCTGCATGGCAACCAGGTGATCACATCGTCCAATCGAGCACCTGCCGTCCCCAGCCACTTCAATCTCCCGTGTTTGTATCCCAGCATTGAGTCAAGGGTGCTGCTGGCTTTGTACCCCCAGGCCAGCGCAAGGGGACCTGGACTCTGGATCCAGCCCGACTCCCACAGAACAATGCCGACCAGCATCCAGAACAGTGGAGCGAAGATGCCGTCAACGGCGTTCTCGCTGGCCGTTTCCGCAGCAGCTCGAAGAATCTCCTTGTGGCTGAGTTGCGTCGTCTCGCGTCCCACAATCCAGCTCAACCGCTCTCTTGCAAGGGTCGGCTCTTCATCGCCCTCGGCTGGGAGGGCCTTGATCACGGCCATGACGCTGTCGTGAAGGCTTCGTGCCGCCAGTGCACTGGCGAGGGCTACCACCAGGATCACCCCAGCAGCCCACTGCCAAAGTCCGCTGGACTGCAGCCAAAGCCGCTCGAGCAGCCATCCGGTTAAAACGCTGCTCAGCACCAGAATTGAAGTGATCAGACCACCGCTCAACCTGAGTCTGGTGGGTCGGTCGCCTGCCCAGAGTTCCAGCCTTTGCCTGAGACACTTGATCCAATGCCCCATCCACACCACTGGATGGGGCGACGAACGGGGATCACCGACCAACCAGTCGAGACCGGCTGCGGCGATCACCAGGACAGTGGCCTGAATGGTCTCTGGCTCAGGAGGCTTTCAACCAACTGAACATCGACCGCAGACCCTTGCCCACTTCCTCGATCTTGTGGGTACGGTCTTGTTCGCGGATCTTGTTCATCTCAGGTTTGCCGGCCTCGCATTCAGCCACGAAGTTCTTGGCAAAGGTGCCGTCTTGGATATCACTGAGGATGCGCTTCATTTCCGCCTTGGTGTCAGCGGTGATCAGGCGAGGACCACTCACGTAGTCACCGTATTCAGCGGTGTTGGAGATGGAGTCGCGCATGGCCGACAGGCCACCCTTCACCATCAGATCCACGATCAGCTTCACCTCGTGAAGGCATTCGAAGTAGGCCAACTCGGGTTGATAGCCGGCTTCCACCAGGGTTTCAAAACCAGCTTTCACCAGCTCAGATAAACCGCCACAAAGTACGGCCTGTTCACCGAACAAGTCGGTCTCGGTTTCCTCCTTGAAATTGGTCTCAAGAATTCCGGCCCTGGTCCCACCGATTCCTTTGGCATAGGCCATGGCCAGGCCTCGGGCGTTGCCGGAGGCGTCCTGTTCGATTGCGAACAGAGCGGGGACACCCTGTCCGTTCTGGTACTCCCAGCGAACGGTGTGGCCGGGACCCTTGGGAGCGATCATCACCACATCAACGTCGGCCGGTGGCTTGATCAGACCGAAGCGGATATTGAAACCATGGGCGAAGCTCAACACCTTGCCTGCTGTCAGGTGGGGTGCAATCTCCTTGTCGTAAACGTCCTTCTGGAACTCATCGGGAAGCAGCACCATGATCCAGTCGGCCTTCTCAGAGGCTTCAGCCACAGTGAGAACCTCGAGGCCATCAGCCTTGGCTTTCTCTGCGGAGCGACTGCCTTCATACAGACCCACCACCACATCAACGCCGCTGTCCTTGAGGTTGAGGGCGTGTGCATGACCCTGGGAGCCATAGCCGACGATGGCTACCGTCTTGCCGCTGAGCAGGGAGAGATCGGCGTCGGTGTCGTAAAAAAGCTGAGCCATCCGGACGGTGGTTGTGGAGCTTGGTAACGACTGAGCTTACGCAAGCGCCGGTTGGTTCAGGCCTCGTTTGGGTGGGCAATCACTCGATCGATCAGGCCATAGTCCTTGGCTTCTTGGCTGCTCAAGAAATAATCCCGGTCTGTGTCCTTTTCGATCTTCTCGAAGCTCTGGCCACTCATCTCCGCCATGGAGCGGTTGAGCATGTCTTTCATGCGCAGAATTTCACGGGCTTCAATCTCAATATCGCTGGCTTGCCGTTGCGCTGTCCCGCCCAGGGGTTGGTGGATCATGATCCGGCTGTGAGGGAGTGCCAGGCGCTTGCCTTTGGTGCCAGCTGCAAGCAGGAACGCCCCCATGGATGCGGCCAGGCCAACGCAGATGGTGACCACATCGCTCTTCACGTATTGCATGGTGTCGTAGATGGCCAAGCCTGCGGTCACCGAGCCCCCCGGGGAGTTGATGTAGAGGTAAATCGGTTTGCTGCTGTCGTCGGAATCGAGATACAGCATTTGAGCCACAAGGCTGTTGGCGATGGCGTCATTCACCTCAGAGCCAAGAAACAGGATTCTCTCGACTCCCAGACGGGTGTAGATATCGACCCAGCGCTCCATCTGGCTGCCGGGAAGGCGGTAAGGGACGCTCGGAGTTCCGATGGGCATGGATCGTGGGAAATGAAGGGTGGAAAAAGTTGGTGATCGAAGGTTTAGGCAGCAGGAACTGGTGCCGGCAGATCCTTGCGGCTGCTGAGCACCCTGTCGATCAGGCCGTACTCCTTGGCTTGTTCGGGAGTGAGATAGCTCATCCGGTCGGAATCCTTCGAGAGCTCATCAACGGATCGCCCCGTGTTTGCCGAGAGGATGTCGAGCATGGCGCGTTTGTTGTGGAGCACTTCCTGCGCGCGGATCTGGATGTCGGTCGCCTGACCGCGGGCGCCGCTGCGGGGTTGGTGCAAGACGATCGAGGCATGGGGAAGCGCCGCACGCTGCCCTTTGGTGCCTGCTGAAAGGATCACGGCTGCTGTTCCCATGGCCTGACCGATGCAGATGGTGTGAACAGGGGGCTTCACGTAGCGGAGGGTGTCGCAAATTGCAAAAGCCTCGGTTTCGAAGCCAATGGCATCCCCGGTGTACCAACTGGTACCGGTGGAATTGATATAGAAGTAGATCGGTTTCTCAGGGTTGTCGAACTCCAGATAAAGGAGTTGGGCGATGATCAATTCAGTGACATCAAGGCCAACTTGACGCTTGGTGTCGTCGTCTGAAAACAGAGGGAGCCCGAGATAGACGATGCGTTCCTTGAGCAGCAAGGACGGAAGGTCCGGTGGCGGTGTTCTCATCACCGACGAGTCACCGTAATACGGGGCTGACGTGG
>WTFZ01000027.1 GCA_011523835.1 Synechococcus sp. CO36386bin_29
TGTTTCATCGACATGGTCGGAACCTCCAGAAGGGGTTCTTCATCAGTAGGAACGCAAGAGCTGTATCCAGCAATACGTTGGGATTTCTTCGTTTGCTGACGAAACAATTACAGGAGCACACCCGGCTTGGACGCAGGCCGCCGGACTGGAACCGGCATGAGTCTTGAAGGACCCTGTTGAGGCAGCACCCGGTAACGCACGCGGGTTTGCACCTGGGATGCGCAGTGGGTGATCACACCCGTGAGAAGCACCAGAACCAGGCCGGTGGCTGTGCGTTGGGTCATGAAGCGGCCTCGCTCCGGGACCAGATGCTCAGAAACAGAAGAACAAGGGATGCCAAGGCGATCGGAGTATTGATCACGGCACCCGGCGCTGTCGCCGTGGTCGGAATCGAACGAAACGCCGGCATGTACAACGCTCTAACGGCATATTCGACCACTGCGAGGAGATAAAACAGAGGGATCAGGGCCCGATAACGCAGCAGAACCAGTAGTTGAAGAAAGCCCAGAATGAGCTGACTCAAGCCCCAGAGAGCGAAGAGACCCACAATCGTGGCCGCCGCAGGTACCGAGTAGTCATTGAGAGGAATATGAGCGATCGACTGCGCCCCACCATCGCTTGCCAGCAGATGATGCTGACTCCGCCAAAGCGTCACCAGCGTCAAGGGGATAAAGAACCAGAGCGCAAGACGACGCCCTGGGAACACGTTGGTGATGACAGGCGGAAGAATCAGCCCGGGATCAAAGCGCAGCCTGCTGTGCATCCGGTTCAACCTCGACCCACGATCACCGGCGGCGTGCCTCCGGCAGCTCCAGGAAGACCGGGCACCACCTGGGTCTGGCCATCCCACTTGTCGAGGAAAAGCTTGTAAAGCACCTGGTCATCGAGACTTTTGTTGAGGGTGTCGTAACGCAGGGCCTCCTGCTCAGCGATCTTCACCTCAGTCTGAGCCCGCAGAAGCTGCTGTTCAGCGATCTGCTTCTGCTCGATCGCTGCTCTGTATTCCTCGGCAATTTCCAGACCGGTGAGATCGAGTCCCACAACTTTCACGTAATCAAACTGATCGAGTTCGTCTGCCACGGTGCTGGCCACCAGGGCAGAGATGTCGTTCCACTCCGACGCGATGGTGACCAACTCGTACTGCGAGAACACCGACTTGAGCGCCTTGAGCAGTGATGGCTGAATGATCCGCGGATAAACGTCTCGGTCGCTGCTGGCGATCGTGCTGTAGACCCGGCCCGCCTCATCAGGACGCAGGGCGTACTTGATGGTGGCCGTGGCCTGAATCACCTGGAGATCCTTCGTGAGTGTGGCGAAATTCTCAGGCCGCACCTGGGTGCGGATGCTGAACGGCCAGACCTGCTGAACAACAGGCGCTTTGACATTGAGCCCGGGTTGTCGGGGGGCTCCGCTCACCTTGCCGAGTGTGGTGATCACCGCCACCTCGCCGGCAGGAACGACAAACAGAGATTGAGCGAGGAGGAGCAATGCGGCCAGCACGATGGCGACGATGGCCACCAAGCCCCCCTCAGGACCTCCGGAGTTGACAGAACGCATCGGGGTTGGACTTTGCATGCGGAGCTGGCGTCGAGGACGAATCTTTTCCCACGTCCTAGCGAGAGGACGGTCGCAGTGCTCGCAGGCCCGTCGGAACCCTGGTAGCGTCCAGCGATCCTGCCTGGGTCCCGTGCTGAGAAGCCTGCTCTCCCTGCTGTTTGCCGCTGTGATGTGGGTGCAGGTTCCCCAGTGGCAGAACGACTGGTCCCGGTGCGCTGTCGATGTTCCCGATGTGAACTGTCATTGGTACATCACAGCCCCAGACAACACCTTCGGCGAAGGGTTCGACTGGGCCACGGCTCCCTGGTTCGACGTGAACGGTTTATCGGATGTGGCTGAGCTCACCGACACCATGACCAGCCTGCAGCACTGAATCATGGCCAGAGTTCTTTTCGCCGGACTGATCGGACTGTTCATTCTTGTGGGCCAGCCGGCTTTCGCTGCCGACCTGCCCCTGACTGACGTTTCCCTAGCCCTCTGTGACGCCACGGACCCGGGAGCCCAGCCCAGTCCTTCAGCCTCCAGCAGGCCCAACATCACCAGTCCGGAAGGAGCGACGTGTTATGTGCTCAGTGGCATGGTTAACAACACAGGGCGACGGGCCATCGTCGACACCGACGTGTATGCACGGATCCTCGATCGCAGTGGTGAGCCCGTGCTTCAGAACCGCACACGGGTGGGGTCCATTGGTGATGTAGAGCCAGGTGAACACCCTTTTGCCCTGCGACTGGCCGTTCCCACAGGAACACCAGGCCCGTTTGAGGTCAGGAACGCACGTGCCCGGGGGTTCAGTGCCCCGGTGCGCAGCCGCGCGACCGATGAGGAGGATTTACTGCCTCTGGAGCAGGGGGTGGTGCGCACAT
>WTFZ01000178.1 GCA_011523835.1 Synechococcus sp. CO36386bin_29
GTGAGCAGCACGTCTCGCCTCACCCAGCCCGTCGTCATCTTCGGTGGCTTTCTGAGTACCGAGGCTCATCAGTCACAGCAAGCCCTTTGGTCTTGATCCTGCAGTGGTGGGCCTTGTTTGGGCCTAGTCCCTCAGTGCTGTTGCGCTTCAGGAATCTGCGGTTATGTTCGGTTCAGGGACCCCCACGGGGGACCTCTGACCGGATGCAGCTGCACAGCGGGAGCAGGTGATAGAGCGGGCCCGGGAGGCCACGCGAGCTCGTGAGAAAGCGATCTTTCAACAGCAGGCTCAGAAATCGGCTGAATTCCGGAGCATGGGAATTCTGGGCCGGATGGCCGCTTCACCTCTCAGCGCCAACGCGATCGCTCAAGCCCGTGCCCAATGGGGCATCACAGGCGAATGATGGCGTTGGCTCGTCATACGGGCAGACCCACTCGGGAGGAATCCGGTGAGATTCCCCCCAAGGTGCGGGCTGCCCTAACCCTCAGGGCCGCAGGTCACAGCTGGAAGCAGTGCTCCGACATGACCGGGGCCAGCTACCGGAACCTCCTGAAGTGGAAGGATCTGCCGATAGCTGAGGCCTACGTCGAGGAGAAGGTGAAGGAGGCCCTGGCGGGCACCTACAACAAGCTCATTAGCGCCGGCCCAGCTGTTGCCGATCGGCTGCTGTCAATCGCGTTGAATCCAGAGACGAAGTCCTATGCCGCGGTGAGCGCCTGTGAGGCGGTGATCCGCAGCATCGAGCGAGGGGTGCTGGACCGCGAGATGCGGGAACACATCACCAAGCTGCGAGAGCAGATGGCCCAGCTGGAGCATGGACGACCGATCGATGTTTGAGCCTCGACTGCTGACCGAGGAGGAAGCGCAATGGCGTGCCTCCTGCGGTTGGCATGTCGATGAATCAGCCGTCGTCGTTGCCCTTATTTTCCGGCAGCTCGGTGGATGCAGGTGTCTTGGCCTTACTGCTGAAGATCACCTTTGCGATGACAAAGGCAATCGCAATGGCGCCCAGCAGAAAGCCAAGAAGCTCCATTGCTGATCAGGCTTTGATTTCAGTCTTCTGAGGAGCCTCGGTCTCACCGTTGTGGTGAGCGTTGGCGCCGCCAACAAAAACCAGCACAGCCATGATCGCGGCGATCGCAACAGCTGCACGGACGCGCAGGACGCCATACGAAGCAGTGAAGTCAGCCGTGTTCAAGTGTTTCATGCAGGTGAAACTAACGGCGTTCTCAGAATTTGAGCGCGTCAATTGATACGAGGTCCAGACCCTCGGAAAGATGTGAGTCAGGCAGCACTGCCTCCCATGAGCTCTGAGACGTTAGGCATTGGGTCTGGCTTCCCATCGGCAATGGCACGAGCGCGAAGGTAGAACCAGCTCTCGGTGTTGCCCTTGGCTTCCATGCTCTCGGCGATGGCTTTCCAGTTGTTGACTTCGGCTTGATCCATGGGGAGCAAATAAAAAAATCTCCGGAACCCCTCAGATCCGGAGACCGTCCAACTGTCTGGTCGCAGCTCTGCGTTCAGACACCCAGACCCTAAAAATCCTGCTTTGGGGACGGAGGTACGGATGACCGTTAAACCCTCGGCACGATGTGAGTAACCAGGTCGGCGTTGACCCAGTTGATGACACCGGCATTGACATCAGTCAACTGAAACAAATGGAGGGCGGAGCCCCCTACGAGATCGACTTTTAGTCCCTACGAGTTACCTGCCTCTAGGACAATCACTTGATCCATTCTCTTTTCCTCGGCAGTGAGGAAATCGGCCCACATCCCTATAAGGAAACTCAGAGTCGCTAAAGCCTGAACCTGCTCCTTCGAGCCAGGACGGGTGTATTTGAAGTCCATGAACATACGGTCAGCGGCTGATTGCTGTTCCTGGCATCGAGCATCAATGGACATTGTCACGCCCCGATTTTGATCACAATAACTATATTTCGTTACATTACGTAATGAGTGTGCTTTTGGGCCCTTATGTCCATCTCCAGTCAAGACCTGATCGTCTTCTTCGCCAGCTTCGGCGTGGCTCTCGTCGCTTTGAACCTCTACAAGCTGTCTCAGCCTGCAAAGGGCTGAGGCCTCAGGCCCGTGGGTAGAGGTGAGTCGCCAGGTCGGCTTTGACCCAATCGCTCATAAAAAAAGAGGCAGGCCCCTCAGCCCACCCCAAACGACGCATTAGAGGCACCACTGCCTCATCACCCATTTTGGCTCTCGCGCGACTTGCCTGTGTAGCCCTGCGAACCGATCGAGGAACCAATTAGGCATTAATTCCCAGTGAGAACCGTCATTCAGTCGTTTTAGAAATGAATCGCGCGTCTGCACCACTGCAGCGCCTTGGGAGATGAAGACAAGCGGGTTCCCTCGCCCGCGTCTCCCTGACTCAGCAGCGCGGAACGATGTGCGTAACCAGGTCAGCGTTGA
>WTFZ01000165.1 GCA_011523835.1 Synechococcus sp. CO36386bin_29
AACATCGCTTACGCCGCTCCCCAGGCCACCGAAGCGGCGGTGCGTGAATCGGCCCGGCAAGCCGAAGCGCTCGATTTCATTGATGCCTTACCCGATGGGTTTGACACGGTGGTGGGGGAACGGGGACAGAGGCTCTCAGGTGGACAACGACAACGCATCGCCCTTGCCCGAGCCATCCTCAAAGATGCTCCGATCCTGGTGCTCGATGAGGCCACAGCTGCCGTTGACAACGACACCGAAGCAGCGATTCAGCGGTCCTTGATGCACATCACTGCCAATCGCACCACACTGGTGATTGCACATCGCCTCAGCACGGTGCGTCATGCCGATCGAATCGTCGTCATGGATCAAGGACGCATTGTTGAGGACGGAACCCATGATCAACTCCTGCATCAGCCGGGTGCCTACGCAGATCTCTGGCGAGTGCAAGCCGGCCTGCGCAGCGACGAGGCTCTGGCTCTCTAATCACAGGGGCTGATGGCAGCGTCACTGCACCACATGATGGAGCACCCTCTGGGCATTTTCGCCCTACTGGTGGCCATCGCCGTGCTGGTGCCACCTCTCACCAGACGTCTGCGACTGCCAGACCTCGTGGGGCTTTTGGCAGCTGGCGTGCTGGTGGGTCCCCATTGCCTGCAATGGCTTGACGCCCAGGGAGAAACCATCACCCTGCTCTCTGATATCGGCGCGATCTACCTACTGTTCACTGTCGGGCTGGAGATCGATCTTGAGGAATTCAACCGGGTGAAAAACCGCTCGGTGGGCTTTGGATTGTTGGTGTTTGGCTTCGGTGTGGCCACAGGGGTTGGCATCGGTCGCCTCTTTGGCTTCCCCTTGGTCCCCAGCCTGCTGCTCGGGGCCCTGATGGCCACGCACACCCCCCTCGGCTACCCGATCGTGCGCAGCTACGGGGCCCAACGTGATGAATCGGTCATCGTGAGCGTCGGCAGCACAATCCTCACGGATATCGCCGCCCTGCTCTTGCTCGCGGTCGCCCTGGGACTTGGTCGCGGAAATCTCACAGCGACAGGGATCACCGGGTTATTGGCCAGCATCACAATCTTCTCTGTCGGCGTGGTGTGGGCGATCCGATGGCTTGGACGGCGGCTTTGGATGCGAAGCATCACCGATGAAAACCGGGTTTTTCTCACGGTGTTGCTGGCTTTGTTCATTGCCTCCCTCGGCGCTGAACTGGCAGGTGTGGAAAAAATCGTTGGCGCTTTTCTCGCGGGACTGGCCGTGAATTCGGTTCTGCCCGAAGGAAGAGTGAAGGAGCAGGTGATCTTCGTCGGCGCCGCGCTCTTCATCCCCATCTTTTTCATTCACCTCGGGCTGCTGCTCAATCTCGGTGACCTTGCCGCGAGTGTGAACACGCTGGACTTCACGCTGTTGATGCTGGCTGGAGCCCTGGGCTGCAAAGCCGTGGCCTCGTTCTGCGCTGGTCGCTGGTTCGGCTACAGCAACAATCAGATTTTGCTGATGTGGTCCCTGGCGATGCCGAAGGTAGCCGCCACGCTGGCCACAGCCTTTGTGGGATTTCAGGCTGGCTTGCTGGATGCCACGGTCCTGAACAGTGTGCTCGCTGTGATGGTGGTAACAGCGACCCTGGGCCCGACGCTGACCACCCGCTCCGTGGTGGCGCTGATGGAACCAGATGAGACCAGCTCCCAACCTGTTCTTGCCAGCACACCAGCGCCTGCAAGCGCCTCCTCGACCAAGCGAGCCGTTGTGCGAAGGCCCCTGAATATCGTTGTGCCCATCGCCAATCCAGCAACCGAAGGGCGTCTTCTCACCATCGCCGCACGTCTGCTCAAAGGAGACGACGACAAAAGCGGACAGCTGCTTCCCCTTGCACTCGTCAGCCCCAATCTCGAGGATGCCAGAGGCGGTCTCAACAGAGCCCTCGCTGCAGCACGGGAGCGCCTCAAAGAAGCAACCGCGATCGGCACTCACCTCTCCGTGTCCACCCGATGCCTGCTGCGTCTGGACGAGGACATCCCGGGCGGCATGAGCCGCAGCGCCCTAGAGCAGAGCGCTGATTTGATTCTCATCGGAGCAGGTCGTCCAGATCGCCTGCGCAACTGGCTGTTCGGCGACTTGGTGGATGGGGTATGCAGAACAGCTCACTGCCCAGTGGTGGTGGTGAATCTGAAGAAGGAACCCAAAACAGGATTCTGCAGAATCCTCGTGCCAATCAAGGATCTTTCCTCCAACGCACGAGAACAGTTCGAGTTGGCCTTGCGCCTTCAGAGCAGCGCAAGTGAGGCCAGCGGCACCCGCATCACCCTCCTGCACATCCACGACCCCCGATTTAATCGCCATGACCGGTCATGGATGCACGATGAACTCCTCAGCTGGTCTGCTCGGGACGACGCCCAGGCACTTGATCTGCGCATCGAGCTCTGCGAGGGGCCTGGAATCGATCGCATCATCCACCGCCAGAGCCGTGACCACGATCTGGTGATCCTTCGCTCTCAGCGTCGTCGCGTGGCCGGTCTTCCGATCCCTGCCAGCGACCGCACCAGCAACCTGGTCAACCAGCTGTCATGCGACTCCCTGGTGATCAGCGACCCACTGCTCTGACCTCAAAACAAAGAAAAGCTTAAGAAGTCGGTAATAACGGCCTAAATTGGAGACATGAACAACCGGCAACGCGTCGGATCCAAGGCCCTCCTCATCGCAGCCACTGCAGGGCTGACCGGTGGATTTCTGTTGGCAGTTCCGCTGAGTCGAACCCTGATGCCGGAAGCAGAGACCCCTGCTCTGATTCCGGTCAGCAATCCTTTCTCAACCTGGTCGGTCTTCGACAATCGCGAGATTCTGGTCCTAGGGGTTGATGAGGCAGGCACGAACACCGACGCCATCTTCACGGTGAGGCTCGAAGCGGGCAGAACCTCCATCACCCAGATTCCAAGAGACAGCTACATCGACTCACAGAGCTTTGGTCCGCTCAAGGCCAACGCCCTGTTTGCATACGGCGGTGCGGACGCCGTGAAGACGGAGCTCTCACGGCTGATGGGACGACCGATCGACCATCACATCCTTGTCAACCTTGAAGGAATTCGCACGCTGAGCAATCTGGTGGGCGGAGTGGAAGTGGATGTTCCCAAAAGGCTTTATTACCGCGACAACAGCCAGGGATTGCTGATTGATCTGCAACCTGGTCGCCAGGTGCTCCGCGGACGCGAGCTCGAGGGATTCCTGCGCTGGCGCCACGACGGGGAAGGCGACCTCGGACGACTCGACCGGCAGAAACTGGTGCTCAGAAGCCTGTTCAGCACTCTGACGAAACCGCAACATCTGTTGAAGCTCCCAGCCCTGATCAATGCGGCGGGGCGCAATCTCGACACCGATCTCGGCGCCATGGAACTGGGAGGGTTGATCACAGCAATGGGTCTCACCGAACTGGAAACGGAACGGCTACCGACGCGCTCCTTCTATCGGAACGGCATCAGTTATCTCGACACGGAGTGGCCGACTGAAAGAGGCCGGGGGAGCGACGCCACTGAATCCAGCAGCTGGCGCTATCGCTTTCTGTTCTGAGCCAAAGACGCAGAAACCAACCAGACTGTCGGCGACGCCAGGGATGGATTGAACGGCAATCTGCTGAGACAGAGCCTTCGACTGGGACTCAGCATCCTGATCACCTGTGCCATCGCCCAGCACTTCCAACGCATCACCTATCTCTGGTACCCCCTGCTCGCCGTCATCATCGTCGTCGACGACCAGGATGAAAACAGTCTGCGTGCTGCTCGCGGAAGGATTCTCGGCACAGCAGCTGGAGGACTGATCACCTTTCTGGTCCATTCCATCCTGACCGGCTGGATCGGGATCCTTGTGAGCCTGATGATCACGATCCCCCTACTCAGACGCCTGGGCTGGACGAGTGGACTCTCCACCGCCGTTGTGGTGACTGTGATGTTCCTCGGCATCGATGCCTACACCAAGCTCAACTGGAGCTACGTGTTCAACCGCAGTCTCGACACGCTCGTGGGTATCGCGGTGGCTCTGGTCATGGGACGGCTGCTCTGGCCGAAGAACCGTCTGGCCCGAATGCAGGAGTTGCATCAACAACTGGAGTCCACCCTGCACCAACGACTGGAAGCGCACAGCGCCGCGCTCAGGGGTGAAGGCCCTCCACCTGCGGCGATCAACGCGGAAGCCATCACCCGGCAGCTTCTGGAATTACAACGCCTGATCAACGTTGAAAACAACCTCGGGGAGAGACAGGCCCGCACACTGAAGCGTTTGCGCTGGCCTCAGCGGATCAGTCTCTGGCGATGCCTGCAGGTGCGTTGGCTTCTAGTGGAACGCCTGATCCAGCGGGTCCATCAGGAGCTTGGCCCCAACCCGCTACCCGAGCTGAGTCGCTATCTGAGCAATCACCTCAATGAGCCGGGAGCCCCTGCAGAAGAGCTGAGATTGGGGTCAAGCGGATCCGCGCTACCGCTCCCTCAACGCATCGCCCTCGAAGAACAGGTCACCCGATTCCGGCGACTGATCCGCAGCCAACAGCTCTTCAACCGAGTCCACCCCTGATGAGCAAGCCACCCTCTACAGCCCGCCCATGGGTGCTTCGCTCCGATCTCCGCCTGGTGCTGGTCACTGGATTAGGCGCGGGGTTTGGGCTGCTGAGCCCGATGGGCTTTGGTTACTACATCCCGCTCACCACCGCAGCGGTTCTCACGAGCAGCTACGGCAATTCTCTCAATCTCAGCATCCAACGGATGCTCGGCAGTGTGCTTGGGGTGGTCGTGCTGATGATCTTTTCCCGCGACCTGCAGATGCCCCTGGCGCTGGCACTCGGATTGGCTCTGGCAACGGTACGACTCCTGGGAGGGGCGTTCGGTCTACAGGTTGGCTACAAGGTGGCCGGCAATATCGTGATCATGGGCTGGCTTGTCCATGGAGCAGCGGAAACCAGCTGGGGAACGGCACGTCTGTTCTGGACCGCCATCGGCATTGTTTTGTCGCTTTGGGCCACCCGCACCATCTGGCCCAGCAAAAGCATCCCCAACCTGCATCAGGCCCTGGCCACGATGGTGAATTCTTTGAGTGAAGAGTTTTCACTCGAAGCCGACCGTCTTGCACAAGACGCACCAGCACGGTTGTCGATGTCCCTCCGACGCCAACGTCGTCAAGCATTGCTGAAGCAGCTCAACGCCATTCGCGGCCAGCGGGAGAGCGCCCAGCTAGAGCTGGGCGTCGATCCTGAACATCATCCCCTGCATGAGCTCTGGAGCGAACTGGATCTTCTCTGCTCCCAACTGCTGTCCGTGCTGGATGGGCTGCGGGGCCTACCTGCCCCGATTCAGTCTCCAGCAGTGATCAAAGCGTTGCATCGCCAAGAAGCCGAGGTGTTGCACCACCTGATCACCCTTCTCAACACTTTGGCTGGGGAGCTGCGCAAACTGTCTTTGGGAGACAAACAAACGCTCAATCTCGACACGCTCAGCTACCTCAACCGCAACCTGGATGCTGCATCAGGCCAACTGATGAGCAGTCTTGAAAGAGACACACTCCAGGACCGCGAAACCCAGGGAATCACCGCCGCAAGGATGCGTCAAATTGTTCTGCGGGCCTCTCTGATCGATCACGCAGCTGCAGCTCTGCGACACTGCAAACCGGAGATGGTCAGCTCAACGCCTGTCACGGCTTGAGGATCTTGATGAAACGGCTCGGCAGGATCCTGGAGAACCAAAGCCAAGAGAGTTCCTTGATCAGGATCGTCATCCGAGGAACCCTGCTGCTCCCCCTCATCGGGGGCATCCTTCCCACGACTGTTGGCGCTGATCCACTACGTGACGCCACTGCGGCAACGCCCCTCACCCTGGGTGACACAAAGAATCTGGAACGCAGTTGGGAACGTCTCAAGCAGCAACTCGACAGCCTCGACACTCTCCTCGGTCCTGCACCGGCACTGGATTCAAGCGACGACCTCTTCACTCCGGAATTGCCGGCGAATCTGATGGACGCCAACCGTCCGGCGGAAGGACCTCTGCTGGACGACAACCGTCAACCGGACAATCCCCTGGCCCTGCCAGGCAATGCCAGGCAAACCACACCTGTGCAATCAGTCACCCTGGAGCAGGCTGTCGCCATCGCCTTCCGCAACAACCCTTCCCTGCAGGTGCAGCGTGACCAGATCGAAGCCCAGGCCGCCAGGGTGGCATCCCTGGCAGGCACTTACTGGCCCACGATCAGCGTGTTTGCAGACGCTGAGGGATTCCAAAGCGGCAGCACGACGTATTCGCCCTACGCCAACAATTCGTTTGGATTCGGGCCACTGTTCGCCAAACAGGGACAGACACCGAATCTTGCCCTCACCAACAACGGTTCAACGGTGAAGGGTGAACAGGCTGGACCCTTTTTCGTTCCTGCAGGCGGTGGCCTCTATGCCGTGACCAACGGTGTCGATGCCCAGGCTGGATTGGAATTGAGCTACGCGGTGATTGATTTCGCGCGGACCCCAAGGGTGCAAGCCGCGCAAGCCAGGCTGGAACAGTTCCAGCAGCAGTACGCCAACCAACTACGCGCCCTGCAGTTGGAAGTGAGCGAGGCCTATTACGAGCTACAACGCAACGAACAGTTGGTTCGCATCCGCGACGCCGTGGTGCGAACGGATCTGATTCTGCTGGAAGACACCCTGAATCTCAAACAGGCCGGATTGGTGCCGCGCGTTGATCTTCTACGCCGCAGTGCCACTCTCTCAACGGACCAGGAAGATCTCATCCAAGCTCTCGCTGATCGCGCGGTCTCCAGGCGCGCGCTCTGGAGCGTGCTCAATCTGCCTGCCGATGTGATTCCCAGTGCCGCTGACCCGATCAATCTCTCGCCCGCCTGGCCCCTGAATTTGGAACAGACGCTCTTGGCTGCCTATGACAACAACCCTGAGCTTGACGCAATCCTCGCCACCAGAAGGGCGCTGGCCCTGCGCCAGGATGAAACAGCTGCTCAGCTGCTTCCTCAGCTCAGTCTGTTTGCCTCCGTTGGAGGCCTTGCGTCCGTGGAGCGCATCTTCAACTTTTCGCTCATCGGGAATGGCTGCTGCGGTGCCACATTTCTGCCGCTTGAACAGGTAGCGGGATACGACTGGTCTGTCGGTCTTGCGTTCAACTGGATCATCTTCAATGCCGGTGTCACCTCCAATGCCGTCAAAGCGCTGTCCATCCAGGAACAGGCCGCGACCCAGGCCTATGCGGCAACCCGCAATGCCATCCGTCTACGCCTTGAACGGGCCTTCCTGAACCATGAAGCCAGCCTTGCCAAATTGCTTTCGGCGCGACGTGCCGTGGGTGCCAGTAAAGAAGCGTTCCGTGACAGCAACCTCCGCTACAAAACCGGTCTTGCCAGTGAAGTGGATCTCTCCGTCACGCAAACCCAGTTGGTGAATTCCCTGGTCAATCGTCTGGTTGCCGTGGTTGACGTGAATGTCACCTACGCCCGGTTGCTGAGAGAACTGCTCCCCATGCCTCGCGACCCAAAACAGACCATTCCTGCAACTCTCAACTTGCAGGAGTCGTCGTTCTAATCACTTCCCAGGTCTTGAAGACCACCATCGCTCGATCCTGTAGCCGAACACCACCAGGAACACAACCAGCCAAAACCAGAGCTCCGGCGGATTGGCATTGAGAAGAACAATGAGAAGAACGACTTCAGAAATGAGCCAGGGAAGCTCCTGACGAAAGAGAGAGTGGACTGCCATCGGTACAACCTCAAGACGGGGTCTGGGGCTGCCGCAGGAACGGCTGATCCCAGAGGCGATCGATCCTGAACGTTCGGAATCCACCGGTCAGCGAGCGCAGACCGGGAATGATGTAGGTGATCGGCGAACGCCATTCGACATAAGCAAAGGTATCGACGGTGAGACCATCGCGGATGGGAAACACACCACTGCCCTGGGACAAGGTCCAGCGGTAGCCGTCATCACTTCCGGGGGCACGATCGAGCTCAATCTCGGCGCGCATCACCGGGCCATCCTTCACGAGTTCCTCAGCAAGCTGAGCGTTGCCGACTGTCGTGGAGATATCTTCCTGAGTTGCAGGAAGAGTGAGCACTCTGCGCACCTTGCCCTCGATCCCTCCGAAACGACCGCGCTGGTTCCAGTGCGGAACCACTTCCACCGGAAGACCGATCGGGAGGCGACGGGCATCCGCCGGTGAGAAGTAGGAGACAGCAATCAGATCGTCTCCGGTCTTGGGCTGATCAGCTCCCGGGGCCTGATTGCGGCCGATGGTGCCCAAACGGTCACTGGTTTTCACGGTTTGACCAGCAATCACCTGAAGATCAAGCACCGTTCCACTGCGCTCGGCGATCACCTTTCCATCAAAGGCAATCTTGGCTTCGGTGACCTTGATCTTGCGCTTGAGGTCGTCGATCTGAAAATTGCGATCGAGTTGCTCGGTTTCAATTCCCAGCTTGATCTGCTGAAACTGGGTGATCGCATCTTTGCGCTGAATCTTGATGTCATCGAGCTGAACACTGGTTGTGGTCAGGCCCTGCTCCGCAGAGACCACAGCCCTCGAGAGCGGCGCCACCACCTCGCGCTGGGCAAGCCAATCAAGATTTTTGAGCTTGCTGGTGTAGGTGGATTGCAACTGTGCCAACCGCTTCTGATCGTCATCAAGCTTGGCCAGAGCCGTATCCATGGCGGCCCTGGCAGTGGCGATACGCAGTGCATCGCGTTGATTGAGCGTCTCGTTCTGCAGGATCAACTGGTCGAGATTGCCCTTCTGCTGATCAAGCTGCCGTTCCAATACCGGTAGATACAGGGTCATCAACACTTGTCCCTGGCGCACAGGCTCACCAACCTTGGTGTCGATCCGGAGAACCTGCCCTCCGGAACGGGCATTCAGGATTCCTGCATTATCGGGATAAATCAGTACCCCCTGACCGTCCACCTGCGTGGGGACAGGCCAGAAGATCAGCCAAAGACCGAACAAACCGCCGATGCCAGCGAGAGATGCCCCCAGCTGTTGGTGCTCCGAAAGGCCATTCCAGCGGCCCCTGAGTCGTTCAACGCGGCTGAATGAAGACATGATCACATCCTGCTGCTGACGTGCGACTGCCGCTGCACGCAGGAGGACAGTTCACGCGAACGGCAACAACTCAGATCAGCAGGGTGAAGGAGGTGATCACTGACTCAAACAAGCCCTGCACTTTCGCCCAGCGTTCTTCATTAGTGCTGGTGGCCAGGGTGTAGAGACGACCGCGATCGACGACAACCGTGGCCAGCTCATGCCGATCACGGTCCTGAAGATGAACGGCGTATTCGAGGTCGTAAAACGTGTGGCCATCACTGTCCCGTTCGCGCGCTTCGATCAGGTCGGCCACTCGCCCGCTGCCATCCGGGGCGATCACTTCACGACGCAGGCGTTCGCCGACGGCAACGGCACTTCCCAACCCCTCAAGATCATTATCTGGATCGACATCTGAGACCACCAAGCTGACGGTTTCATCACTGTTGATCAGGTCATGAAAGACCACCTGCGGGCCACCGGTCACGGCCACGCGCGTCCACCCAGACGGGTACAGGAAGGCATAACGTCCGTCAGGGCTCTTGAAGGAGTTGAGCCCCGCCCCCGCTCCGCTGCAAGCGGTCAGCATCAAGACACAGAGAAGTGCGCACAACGTTCTGAGCGAGGAGTGCAGCTGAACACGCATCGGGACATCGTCAGGATGAAAGCATTCTGCCCGTGCAAATGCCTGCCTAGATTTCGGAAACTTGCCAAAGAGTTCTGAGCGGCTTCACCCGCCCACTGGCACGGCTGATCGATCAATTCGAGCGGTTGCCTGGAATCGGACCACGCACCGCGCAGCGACTGGCCCTGCATCTGCTTCGCCAACCGGAGGAGCAGATTCGCAGTTTTGCCGATGCACTCCTGGCAGCGCGAACGGAGGTTGGCCACTGCCAGACCTGCCACCACCTCAGCGCGGAGCCCACCTGTGAAATCTGCCGCAATCCAGAACGGGCCAACGGTCAGATCTGCGTGGTCGCCGACTCACGCGATCTCCTGGCGCTCGAGCGCACCCGGGAATTTTCTGGCCACTATCACGTTCTTGGAGGCCTGATCTCACCGATGGATGGAATCGGCCCCGACCTCCTTCAGATCTCCAGTTTGGTGAAGAGGGTTGCAGCCAACAACACCGAAGAAGTGATCCTGGCGCTGACGCCCAGTGTGGAAGGCGATACCACCAGCCTTTACGTGGCCAGGTTGCTGAAACCGTTCACCCGCGTCAGTCGGATCGCCTATGGGCTGCCGGTGGGGAGCGAACTGGAATACGCCGACGACGTCACCCTGAGCCGAGCGCTGGAAGGGCGGCGGTCTATGGAGTGATTGGCATGGGCCAGAAGATCAGTCGCTACTCCTCGATCCCACCGCGGGAACGCCTACCCGAATGGTTGCGGCGATCCGTGGGCGACGCCTCTGCGATCGAGCGTGTTCAGACCCTTGTGAAATCCAACGCTCTTCACACCATCTGCGAAGAGGGGCGCTGCCCGAATCGGGGCGAGTGCTACGCCGCAGGCACGGCCACATTTCTGCTGGGTGGTTCGATCTGCACGCGTAGTTGTGCGTTCTGTCAGGTGGACAAAGGCCAGGCACCCGAGGTGCTGAATCCCATGGAAGCGGAGCGGGTGGCGGATGCCGTGATCACCATGGGGCTGCGTTATGTGGTGCTCACAGCCGTGGCCCGCGACGATCTTGAAGACCATGGCGCGTCCCTCTTCACCAGTGCCATGGAGGCGATCCGCCGGCGCAATCCGCTGATCGGGATTGAAGTGCTGACGCCGGACTTCTGGGGCGGCCAGCCGGACCAGCGCGAGGCGATCCAGGTGCAGCGGCAACGGTTGCAAACGGTGCTAGCTGCCTCACCCGTCTGCTTCAACCACAATCTGGAAACCGTGGAGCGCCTTCAAGGCGAAGTGAGACGGGGAGCGACCTACGCACGCTCGCTCGGACTGCTGGCCGCTGCCAGGGAACTCGCACCTGAGATTCCCACCAAGAGCGGGCTGATGCTCGGTCTGGGGGAGACCCAGGAGGAGGTGATTGCAACCATGGAACACCTCCGGGCCGTGGACTGCCAGCGCCTCACCATCGGTCAGTACATGCGTCCGTCTTTGGCCCACATTCCCGTGGCCCGCTACTGGGATCCGGATAAATTCACGGAACTCGGTCAGATCGCCACGGAACTCGGCTTCTCAGTGGTGCGCAGCGCTCCACTCGTGCGCAGCAGTTATCACGCCGCGGCCTGAACACGCCATCGCTGAACAGCGCCTTCGAGCACATCGGCACAGTCGCCCACCATCAGTTCGCCGGCACCGCCCCAGACCATGCGCAACGGGAGATCAAGCAGAGCGGCCTGGACTTCGCGAACCGACTGAAATCCCTTGGCCTGGAAGTAGCGGACGAGCCGCCGATGCTGACGGTCGTCATCTCGGATCGCGAGCAGACGGGCACGGCGGCACGGGGTGGCTTCAAGAGCCCAGGCCATGGTCGCGGCCCAGATCAGATCCCCGCATCCCGCCGGCGCACCGGGAAGAACGCGCAGCGTGTCGAGCTGAAGTCCACCAGCACGTCCGTAGGCCCAGGCTTTCATCTCTCCCAGCAACTGCAGCCTCTCCCCGCTGGAGCGGGCCACCACCAACCGCAGACTCCAAAGGCCCAGGGGACGTCCGACTTGAAGCCTCAGCAACAGGTTGCCGCTGAAGGCCTCGCGTTCCAGTTGATCGAGCATCAGGTCAGTCTGAGGGGTAGGGGATGACCGAGGTCACAGCCTCCACAGGCAAAGCGCCATAGAGGTGAGGGAACAGCTCGCCACTGGGAACAGCATCAGCACGCAATGGAGAGTGAACCCGCGTTGGATCCACAGTGAGCAAGAACACCTCTCCTGCATCAGCGTAAAAGCGCCGGAAGGTGTCGGGGACCTGATCTCGCCAGGACAGGTGGATGAATCCCACCTGATGCAACGACAACCCTCGGGTTGAGACGGAGTACTGGCTGCAACGCACGGCCTGCTTCCAGTCCTCGGCAAGAGCCAGGTGAAACAGAGGTTGGTCCGTCGGGACGGCAATGGCGTCGGCGGGGAAATGGGGCTGGTGTCCTCCATGGGCCCAGGGATCGGCCCGTTGCATCAAGCGTTCAAATCCAGGGTGATCGAGGAAGCTCTGCAACCAACTGCGCAGGCCCTGCAACCCCTGATCACTGTCGAAGCCATGCGGATCGGCAATCCGCCACTGGCGCACGAAGGGGAACAAAGCAACGTCCGCCAGCGAACAGCCACCCTCCAGAAGCCAGCCTCCATGACCATCGATCCGCTGCGACCAGCAGTGGAGAATCTCCAAACCCGCCTTTTGGTGGTGCTCCTTGCAGGCTCCGCGATAGCGGTCGGTGTACTTGAAGCGATCCAGATGGTGCTTAAACGCAGCATCGTTGATCGTCACCAGCTCGTGGATCTCGGCTTGCTGCTTCAGGCACTGCTGGCGCGTGAGATCGCGGGGATCAGCCTGGCGCAGGGCCCAGTGCATCACGTCCACACTTTCATCAACAGTCGTCCCGTCAGCAAGCACCAGAACAGGAACGGTCCCCTTCGGTGACTTCTCCAGCATGGCGGGGGGCTTGGCCTTGAGTTCCACTTCCCGCCATCGCACCAGGAGGCCTGCTTCGAGAACGGCCCAGCGAGCACGCATGGCATAAGGACATCGCCGGAAGCTGTAGAGAATCGGCAGATCTGTCATGGTCAGCGACCACCTGAGTGCTGCTGCTCCCATTGGCGTTGGCGTTCACGGAAACGAGCACGATCCTGATCAGAGAATCGGTCCTCGCAGTGAAGACACTGCACACCGGGGATGTAGCTCTCCATGGACCGTTGCTCGGGCGTGAGCGGCAGGCCACAGGCATGACAAAGCCTGTGCTGCCCAGGTTGAAGCTGGTGGTTGAGGGCAACACGCTGGTCGAACACGAAGCATTCCCCCCTCCAGCGGCTCGCGGATTCGGGAATCTGCTCCAGATAGCTCAGAATTCCGCCCTGCAGGTGATGAATTTCAGGAAACCCGTTCTGCATCAGAAAACTGCTGGCTTTCTCGCAACGGATACCGCCTGTGCAAAACATGGCGATCCGGGCCGGAGCCCTGCGCTCCACGAGTGGACGCAGTTCCTTCTCAACCCATTCCGGAAACTCTCGGAAACTGTCGGTGCCCGGATCGACAGCACCCTCAAAGCTGCCAATCGCCACCTCGTAGCGATTGCGTGTGTCGATGAGGAGCGTATCCGGATCATCCACAACGGCATTCCATTCGGAGGGAGACACGTAGGTGCCCACCCGCGCGCGCGGATCAACCGAGGGAACACCCAGAGTCACAATTTCCTTTTTCCGCCTCGCTTTGAAGCGCCGGAAGGCCTGGCGATCACAACGGCTGAACTTCACCTGAAGGCGCTCGAAATGCGCTTCGCCAAGATCGAGGTCACAGCGCAAGCGTTGCAGAAGGGGGCCGACCCCCTCATCAGGACCGGAAATGGTTCCATTCACCCCTTCCGGTGCCAGCAACACAGAGCCGAGAACATGGCCTTGGGCTGCCAGAACCGGAAGCTCCTCCAGTAACAGGTCGAGCGTGTGCGTCTCCAGCGGGGTGAAGGCGTAGAACGCGGCTACCTGAAATCGCGATGGAGCTTGAGGCAGTGAACTCATGCGGCGGCTCTCTCCTGCCAGC
>WTFZ01000135.1 GCA_011523835.1 Synechococcus sp. CO36386bin_29
AGCTGACGGCGATAGCGCTCGGCCAGCACCCCATCGACCCAACGCGGCTTGTGTTGATCGATGCAATGGATCTCGGCGTCGAAGCCCATCAGGGTGCGCAGACAGGCTTGACCCAGCCCGCCCAGACCACAGATCAGAATCACGCCAGAGCGGGAATCCATGGCCCTGCATCTGTCTGATCAACGCTAGCCAGGCCTCCTGCTCCAGGCTCAGGACCATCGGCTGAGCCAAGGAGGGCTCGTTCTGAATGTCCAAAAAAAAGGAGGGTCCCGAATCCCTCCCCGCAAGACGCATTGAACCCCCTCTCCAAGAGGGAACACCGGAATTTTGATGGAAGAAATACCTACGCGTTGTGACCATCACGACAAAACGATTCTGATCTAGGCCTGGGCCGGCCGATCCATCTGAACCCAGCAACGGCCGAGGCACCTTTGGCGCTGCTACCAACCCACAAGATCTCGTCGGGACCCATGGTCAGGCTTTGCTGCAGCTCAGCGGTGATGACGCTGTTGCTCGCCCTGCTGGCGGGGATCCCCGCGCCAGCCCACGCCGCCACCCCCTGTGAGCTCGGGCCCGGATCGCCCGCAACGGTGCCGGAGATCAAGCCGGGAATCCTGAAGGGCTATCTCGAGCAGGAGGCGATGGCCAATGCCCTGGCCCTGCTGGAGGGTCCACCGCGTGCGGGCAGCGCCGCTGCAGCCTTCGATCAAGCCCAGGCCAACGCCAGCTTTGCGCTGCGCGACTCGGCCCGCTGGACGCTCGCCGCCAAGGATGCCGATCTGCACTTCCCAGCAGCGGCCATCAGCTTCTCCTGCGCCCTGGGCGTGCCGATCAATGCAACGGACACGCCCAGACTGCTGCTGCTGATGCGCCGCAGCATGACGGATCTAGGGCTCTCCACCTACCCCGCCAAGAACCGCTACCAGCGCAAGCGCCCGTTCATGGTCAACAACCAGCCCATCTGCACACCTGCGGACGAACAGGCCTTACGCGGCGACGGCTCCTATCCCTCGGGCCACACGGCGGTGGGCTGGGGATGGGGATTGATCCTGAGCACGATCGCGCCGGAACGCAGCGACGCACTGATCGCCAGAGGCCGGGCCTTCGGCGAAAGCCGCAGCATCTGCAACGTGCACTGGATCAGCGATGTGCAGGCTGGTGAGTTGATGGGTTCAGCGACCACCGCCAGGCTTCAGGCTGACCCTGTCTTCCAGGCCGATCTCCAGGCAGCACGCCAGGAAGTGGAGGCGCTCAGAGCCCGGCAGGCCCAGCCCAATGGCGACTGCAAACTGGAGGAGGCTGCTTTCGCGATTCGCCCTTAGCGAAGGAAGGAGGCAGAGCACTCAGCCGAAGGTCTTGAGCAGCTCGAGGGCATCCAGCTCCACCACCAGAGCGCAGCAGCGTTCAATCCATTCATCGTCGAGCAGCATCGCCCGGGAGGTGATGTTGGGATCCAGCTGCCAGTTGTGCAGAAAGAGAACGGAGCTGAGGCAACGCAACGCGGCGAGCTGAACATCAGCCCAGGCATCGCTGAAGCTGTAGTCCTTCACGCCGTGCGTCTTCAGGCTCTGATGCCAATGCCTGCAGAGGTCGTGAAGCCGTCCACGCCTGGCGGGCATCGGCACACTGCCGCCGATCAGGAAGGCGAGATCCATCGCGGCCATCGAGCGTGTGGGGGTGCCCCAGTCGAGGAGCACAACGTCACGCTGAGACGCGTTCCTGGCAAACAACACATTTTCAACCCGCAGATCCGCGTGAACCAGGGTGAAAGGCCGGTGGGCGATGGCCGCATCGATGGCCTGGGAATGCTCGATCGCCAAAGCGATCGCTTCAAGAGCCTCAGGTTCCACACGCAGCTCGTAATCCTCCAGAAAGCTGCGATGGAACGCCAACAACGTCTCGCTGCTGCCCTGAAACCAGAACTGGTGATCAGGCAACCAGTCGTGGTTCCGCAAGGCTGGGGACATCCAGAATCGGGCATGCACCGCGGCAATGGCCTCGAGAACCTGGCCGCATGCCTTGGCAGTGACGCCGCGCACCTGGTTCCCCACCGCCATGGCCGAGAGGTCCTCCAGCAACAACCAACGCCCCTCATCGCTGGAGCCATTGCCCATGGCGTAGGCATGCGGCACCAACGGCGCCAGTTGAGGAGCCAAGGATTGATAAAACCCCACCTCCCGGGCAAAACAATTGAGATGAAGGGCGAGCTCCCGACCAACAGGATTCTCACTGTCGATCTTGAGAATCAATGAGTCCGGCAGAGCGCTGGAGGGTCCTTGAGGCTTCAGGCGCATCGTGTTGGAGACAAATCCCTGAGGCACTCCCAGAGGTTCAATCTCCAGTGCCTCAACGCCGAGATTCAATTGCGCGCTGAGCCACTCCGAATCAATCGCATCACCAGAAGG
>WTFZ01000052.1 GCA_011523835.1 Synechococcus sp. CO36386bin_29
TGAATGCGCTCCAGCATGGCGTTGATCTCCTGCAGGCAGTAGCGAACTGAGCGGGGAAAGAATGGATCAAGAAGCAGGAAACGCGCCACCGATGCCGGTGTGATCGCCTGCTGAACGCTTTGGCGGTACATCTGATAAGCCCCGGCTGTTCTCAGCAAAGAGATCCACTGCAGTTCATCAAGGACACCACCCACCTCCTTCGGTGTCGGCAACAGCAGGAAGTACTTCACATCCAGGATGCGGGAGGTCTTATCGGCCCGTTCGATCAAGCGTCCAAGGCGGCTGAACAGCCAGGCCTGATCGCGACTGAGCGTCACATCGGTGATGCCGTAGAAGAGCTGGCAACCGCGGCGGATGCTGCGCAACTGTTCCTGATCGGGCTCTTGCCAGAGAGCCTCTCCGTCTTGGACATTCCAATAAAGATCGTTGAGGTGTTCCCACATCTCTGTGGTGATCACATCGCGAATCTGTCGGGCGTTTTCACGGGCACTGGCGATGCAACTCACGATGCTGTTGGGGTTGTCGCGATCCAGCAGCAGAAAGCTGACGACGTCCCGTGGCGTGCCCTGGGGATAGGCCGCGTCAAACCGCTTGCGGTCCCCATTGGCATCCACCAGGGGAAGCCAGGGCTCGGCGCTGCCGGGGGGACAGTCCAGGGCCATGGCTTCGCTCACTTCCAGAAACCGGGAAATGTTTTCGGCCCGCTCGACGTACCGGTTGATCCAGTACAGCGAATCGGCCACACGGCTCAGCACGGCACGAGCTCCTGGTTGCCGGCCGTTACGGCACTGTCGCTGACCACCCAGGTGTCCTTGCAGCCGCCCCCTTGGGAGGAGTTCACCACAAGAGAACCGCGTTTCAGGGCCACCCGGGTCAAGCCGCCGGGGCTGACCCAGTCGCTTTTACCCCTGAGCACGTAGGGGCGCAGATCCACATGGCAGGGGTAGAGCTCCCCTTCGCTGAGGGATGGAACTGTGGAGAGCTGCAGGGTGGGCTGGGCGATGAAATTGCGCGGGTGAGCTCTGATCTTCACCGCGAAGCTCTCAATCTCTTCAGTGCTGGCGTGGGGACCGATCAACATTCCATAGCCGCCCGCTTCCGCCACGGACTTCACCACCAGCTCGTTGAGATGCTCGAGCACATAACGACGGTCGTCGTCTCTTGAGCAGAGATAGGTGGGGACGTTGTCGATGATCGGCTCCTCATTGAGGTAATAGCGGATCATTGCCGGCACGTAGGCATAGATGAGTTTGTCATCGGCGACTCCACTTCCCGGAGCGTTGGCAATCGCCACTCGGCCTGAACGCATTACATCGATCAAGCCGGGAACTCCCAGCATCGAATCCCGCCGGAACGTCTTCGGATCGAGGAAATCGTCGTCGATGCGTCGATAGATCACGTCCACAGGCTCCCTGCCGGCGGTGCTGCGCATCCAGACGCGACCGTCTTCACAAATTAAATCGCGCCCCTCCACCAGAGTGATCCCCATCTGCTGCGCCAGATAGCTGTGTTCGAAGTAGGCGCTGTTGAAGACGCCTGGGGTGAGCAGCACCACCCGCGGGGCGTCACTCCAGGGAGCCAGATCCTGAAGCGTTCGCAGTAGATGGGAGGGATAGTCGTCGATCGGCTGTACGGTTCGCCCTTGGAACAGGCTGGGGAACAACCGTTTCATCACCCGACGGTTCTCAAGGAAATAAGCCACGCCAGAGGGACAGCGCAGATTGTCTTCCAGCACCCTCCAGGTGCCGTCGCCATCGCGGATCAGATCCAAACCTGAGATGTGGCACCAGCGGTTGAGCGGCACGGCGATGTCTTGCATCTGTGGCCGCCAGCCCTGGGAGCTTTCCACGTCTTCACGCGGGATCACTCCGTCTTTCAGGATTCTCTGAGCGCCATAAACGTCGGCCAGAAACTGATCAATGGCCTCCAAGCGTTGCACCAATCCGCGCTCCAGAACTGACCACTCCTGACGGTGAATGAGTCTTGGCAGTGGATCAAAGGGAAGGATCCGTTCTCCGCCATGCAGACCGGATCCGTTGAGTCGGAAGGTGGCGCCAAGGCGTCGCAACAAGTTGCTCGCCGATGCATGACTGCGGTTCAGCTCCGTCAATCCCATGGCTCCGAGGGAGGAGAGCAGGGGCTCGAGATCAGCGCGTGGCTCGGCGCGTTCGCGACAGAAATATTCGTCGTATCCCTTAGAGGGTCGATATTGGGTGAACATCGCCTGGGTATTTCGCTACACAATCCAAAAACCTGGCCCACCCTTCTCAGGTTGTTGTTGCTACTAAAAACTGATTTCAAGCCGAAGGCGAATCGAGAACAGGCCGTCTGCGTAGCGCCAGTAACAAGAGATCAGCGAACTCATGACAGCAGCTGTTGTGATCAGTTTGGATGA
>WTFZ01000019.1 GCA_011523835.1 Synechococcus sp. CO36386bin_29
TTTGGGCTGAATGGTCTCCCGATAGCGCTGTTTCAGTGACATAGCTGGGGGATGGGACTTCTGGGCTTGGTCAGAAGGAGGACTGGGGTGATCAGTCGATCACCTCGCCTGTTTTCTTGAGGCGGCGCTTCTTGCTGCCGTCTTTTTCAGTGATCAGCTCAACCCGGCTGGCCACCTTTTTTGCTGTGGAGTAGAGCATCACGTTGGAGGCATGCAGCGATGCCTCTTCGGTGACGATCCGTCCGCTCTCACCCTCTTGGGTGGGCTTCACATGGCGCGTGCGCATGTTCACGCCCTGCACAATCACGCGGTTTTCGTTGGGCAGAGTGCGCAGAACTTCTCCGGTTTTGCCTTTGTCTTTGCCGGCGATGACCTGAACGGTGTCACCTTTGCGCAGACGCATCTTGATGCGCTGGGTTGGAGCGGATTGGGATGTTGCAGTGGCCATGATCAGATCACCTCCGGAGCGAGGGACACGATTTTGGTGAAGTTGCGCTCGCGCAGCTCACGGGCCACAGGACCGAAAACGCGGGTGCCCTTGGGGTTCTTGTCGTCGTTGATGATCACGGCGGCGTTGTCGTCGAACCGGATGGAATTGCCGGTATCACGACGCAGGGTTGCCTTGGTGCGAACCACCACAGCCTTGACCACATCAGACTTTTTCACGCCCATGTTGGGCATGGCATCTTTAACGGCGGCAACGATCACATCACCCACGTGGGCGTAGCGGCGGTTTGTTCCCAGCACACGGATGCACTGGATGCGTTTGGCGCCACTGTTGTCGGCGACGGTGAGGAAGGATTCCTGCTGGATCATTTTTTGGCCTCCTCAGCCTTGGGGCTGTGGCTGAGCACTTCGGCGACGGCCCAGCGCTTGTGACGGCTAAGCGGACGTGTTTCGGTGATGCGAACCCGGTCTCCGACGCGAACACTGTTGTTCTCGTCGTGAGCTTTGTAGCGGGTGGTGCGGCTCACCGTCTTTTGATAGATGGGATGCGGGAAGCGGTTTTCGACCGCCACCACCACTGTTTTGTCCATCTTGTCGCTGACGACGGTGCCGACCCTTTCCTTGAGTGCCATGGGTATGAAACGAGGGATCAGGAGGCGGTGGAGCTTTGACGCTCCTTCTGCACCGTCAGGAGCTGGGCCAGCTTGATGCGGCTCTGCTTGAAACGGTGGGTGTTGCCCAGCTGCCGGGTGGCTTGCTGGAAGCGCAGGTCAAACAGTTCACGGCGCAGGCCGTTGATCTGTTCATTGATGTCCGCGTCGGAGAGCTGACGCAGTTCGGAAGCGTTGGGACGTGCCATGGTCAGGACTCCACGGTGGCGGCAGCAGCTGCTGGAGCATTGGCTCCGGTCGACTGCTCCTGTTCATCGAGGCAGATGAACTTGGTCTTCACAGGAAGCTTGTATTGCGCCAGGCGCATGGCTTCCTTGGCGATTTCAGGGGTGATTTCATCACCACCCATCTCGAAAAGGATCCGACCGGGTTTGATCACGGCGACCCAGAATTCAGGGTTGCCCTTACCGGAACCCATGCGGGTTTCGGCGGCACGCATGGTGACGGGCTTGTCCGGGAAGATTCGGATCCAGATCTTGCCGCCACGCTTGACGTAGCGGGTCATGGCACGACGGCTGGCCTCGATCTGACGCGAGGTGATCCAGCCGCATTCCTGTGCCTGCAGGGCGAACTGACCGAAAGCGATGGTGTTGCCACGGGTGGCGACACCGCGCATGCGGCCGCGTTGCTGTTTGCGGAATTTGACGCGTTTTGGACTCAGCATGGTTCAGGCCTCCTGTTCACCCCTCGTTGGAGCGGTCTTCGAACTGTTGGGGCCTGCGGCCGGCCCGACGCCGCGGGGTCGCCCCCACAGGCAGTTGCTGCTGGGCTTCATCCCCCAGCACTTCGCCCTTGAACACCCAAACCTTGATGCCCAGCACGCCGTAGGTGGTGCTGGCCACCTTGGTGGCGTAGTCGATGTCCGCGCGCAGGGTGTGCAGAGGCACGCGACCTTCACGGGTCCACTCGGTTCGGGCAATTTCGGCGCCGTTGAGGCGACCGGACACCTGGATCTTCAGGCCGAGAACGCCAGCCCTCTGGGCACGCTGCACAGCCATGCGGATGGTGCGGCGGAAGGCCACACGCTTCTCCAGTTGTTGGGCGATGTATTCCGCCAACAGGAAAGCGTCGGCATCGACCCGTTCCACTTCAACCACGTTGATCCGCACCTGACGGCTCGGATCACCAACGGTTTTCTGGATGCCGGAGCGAAGGTCTTCGATGCCGCTGCCCTGGCGGCCGACCAACACGCCGGGTCGTGCAGTTTTGAGTTCCACCTCAAGTTGATCGGCCTTGCGGGCGATCAGCACATCGCTGATGCCGGCGGAGCCGTAC
>WTFZ01000102.1 GCA_011523835.1 Synechococcus sp. CO36386bin_29
AGCAAAGCCGGCTCATCGCTCTTGATATCGATGCTGCCGAAGCCAGCAACAGCTTCGGCGGCCAGCCCTGCGCTCTCGAGCGCTTGATGAACGGCGCGTTCGATCAGGCGATGGCTCGTATTGCGTTCGCAGCCGAGGCCCAGCCACAAGGTGGCCGGATGCCAGCGACAGGGTGCAGCGTGAATCCCAGGACCAATTGCCAGCTCGGACCTGCCATCAGGCTCTGAGGTGAATGCCAAGGTGCTGGCTGAGGCACAAGCGCGCCAGTGTTCGCTGCCGCTTTGCTGCCTCACCACAATGTGACTTCCCTGGGCCTGTTGGATCATCAACCGGCGCCAGGCATCGGCATCGCCACTGCGCCGAAACCCCCAGAGTTCTCCGAAGGAATCCAACGCGAGCCGCCCCTGATTGGCTGCATCACCGGTGATCACTGCGGTGCCCCCAAGCGCTGCTGCGAGCTCCCTGGCCAACTGTTCCCCTCCGGCACGATGACCTCCCAAAAGAGGGACCACCTGAAGACCCTGGGCATCGAGCACCAGAACAGCCGGATCTCCCTCCTTGTCGTCGATCAGAGGCGCGATCAGTCGGGTGACGGCTCCCAGAGCTCCAACCACAATCAGGCGGCCGCCCTTGATCCAGTGCGTCTGCAAGAGGTCACTGGCGGTCGCCACCAGCACTGACTCTGGGCAGGGATCAAGGGATGCTGCGGCACTGGGGGACAGCGCGATGCGTTCGCTCAGGCCCTGGTGTGACAGGCGCTGAAGCAGCGGCCAGGCGCTCCGTGAGAGTCCGATGGCCAGCGATGCAGCACCAGAGCGTGATGGGGAAAACGTGTCGTTCAGAACTGCAGCCTCGGATGGTCAGCGCTGGGTGCCATCAGCGTTCAACAGCTCCCTCGCTGATCCTCCCAGGCTGCTGGATGGTGCTGCCTGCGGGGCTTCCTGTTGCGGCGCTGGTGTAGAAGCGCTGTCGGCGCTGGGGGGTGTGTCCTCAAGGGGGACTTCCTCGGGACGCGCGTTTTCGGAGGTTGGAGTCTCTACGGCGGTGGCTTCTGGGGGGAGGACCTCTTCAATGAGCTCTTCAATGGGCCCGTCAATGGGCCCTTCAGGCGCGACTGGCTCCTTCACTACTTGCGGTTCTGCGGCTGGTTCCGAGCCTGTTTCAAGCTCTGGGGCGGGCGATTCGTCCGACTTGACCACGTCCCCCAACAGCCGGGCGATCTGCTCATCGCTGAGCCGGGATTGCATCCAGACGGGGCGCGATCCCGGTTGATCGGCAATAGCCCGAAGTTGGTTGTTGAAGACAGGGCTCATCGGTTCACCGACGCCATCCAGGAGCTCCATCTGCACGCGTCCAGGACCACTGCCGTTCCCCTTGATCCAGAGAGCTTCCTGTCGGTCGACCAGGAAGCTGTCGCCGTTGATGGAGATCCGCAGCCTCCAGCGAGCGTCGCCTTCGCGCAGGTTCTGCAGCGGGGCGTTCCAAATCAGCCAGTCGAGAAACAGCGGTTCTCCGTTGCCGAGATCTGCCGGGCTGACCATGGCAAGCCAGGGCGCGTCTGGGGCTGGCTGAGTACCTGCAAGGCCCTGAAGCTGATCAAAACGCCATTGCAGACTGGCTCCAGGGGCTTTCACCGCTTCGCCCCAGGGCGTGGCTGCATAAGCAGTGAAACGGTGGCTGCCTGGTGTGAGTGCTGGAAGTTGGATTCGTAAACGTCCGTCCTCGGCTTCGCTGAATCGCAGCGGAGGCTGATCATCGATCTGCAGCGCCACATGGGCTCCCAGGCCCAGCTCGGGATCCTCCGTCAGGGGCCAGTCGCCCACCTCCAGCACCAGGGTTTGTTCGAGGGACTGAAGAACTGTTCCGTCGACAGGGCTGATCAGCTTCAACTGTGGGTGATGGTCGGAGAGGGCTGTCTTTAGCTGCTGAACCGCGCCCGGAGGCGCCACTTCCTGCAGTCGCCCGGACGGAACCGTGGGTTTCAGGGAATCCGTTGCAGCTCCATTGTTCGGTGCTCCGATCCGTCCCCATCCCCAGGCTGAGGCCGGTTCCGCGCTGGTGATCAGCCACACAAGGCAGACGAGGGCTGTGATCCAGCGCAGACGGATGAGGAAGCGGCCCGAAGCCGTCATGGGGACACAGTCGCGTTCAGTTCATTCTGAATGCTCATGCAGGGGCCAGGGAAATTCAGCGGCTTTTGTGTTAATTAGCGGAATTTATTTGTCTTACTGCTGTTGGTTTCTTGAGTGATTTGGTTCTTTTTGTTGATAGCGAGCTGCCCGAAAATGTCAGGCCCAGACAGGGGCGCGGCCGGATTGAACCTTTGTAACTCGATGGGGTCTGATGTGCATCTGCGCTCCTATGCTTCCGCCAGCGGTCCCCTCTT
>WTFZ01000081.1 GCA_011523835.1 Synechococcus sp. CO36386bin_29
TCTCAGAACCTCGACAACTGAAGTCCTGCTTCGACCTCGAAGCTTTTTCGCCCCCCTCCTATGTCCACTGCCATCGCTCAGCAGAAGATCCGCATCCGCTTGAAGGCGTTTGACCGCCGCATGCTGGATCTGTCCTGCGACAAAATCATTGAGACGGCTGATAACACCGCTGCGACAGCGATCGGCCCGATCCCCCTTCCGACCAAGCGCAAGATTTACTGCGTGCTCCGCTCTCCCCACGTGGACAAGGATTCCCGTGAGCACTTTGAGACACGCACCCACCGACGCATCATCGACATCTACAGCCCTTCAGGCAAAACCATCGACGCCTTGATGAAGCTCGATCTTCCCAGCGGCGTTGATATTGAAGTGAAGCTCTGAAGACAGCTCGATCATCCGGAGAGCTTCCTAGGATCAGCTACCCGATTCATGCGTGCGTGGCTGACCTGTCCGTCAGAGAACTTCCTCTTTTCCCTCTGCCGGATGTCGTGCTTTTCCCAAGCGATGTGCTTCCGTTGCACATCTTTGAATCCCGTTATCGGATGATGCTTCAGAGCGTCCTTGAGACTGACAGGCGCTTCGGCATCGTTCGTTGGGATCCACGCAGCCAGAGCATGGCCTCCATTGGCTGTTGTGCTGAGATCATCCAGCATCAGACCGGTGAAGATGGTCGTAGCAACATCGTCACGCTTGGCCAGCAGCGTTTCCGGGTTCTGAATGTGACTCGCGACACACCCTTCCGTTCCGCCATGGTCAGTTGGATCGAAGACGATCCAGTTGACGATATGACGTCGCTCCACTCACTCACAGAGTCAGTGGCTTCAGCGTTGAGGGATGTGGTCGAGCTAACCGGCAAACTGACCGATTCACCAGCTTCACTTCCTGAGGACCTTCCCGATCTACCCAGAGAGCTCTCCTTCTGGATCGGTGCACACCTCGGTGGTCCTGTCGCTGATCAGCAACAGGAGCTGCTTGAACTCACCAGCACGCGCAGCCGACTTGAACAGGAATTCAACATTCTTGATGAGACACGCCGTCAACTGGCGGCGCGAACTGTTCTGAGGGACACCCTGTCCTCCAACACGGACAACGGCTGATGCCACTGCCTGCTTTTCTAGGACCAGCCGCGATCGGCGCTGCGGCTGTTACCGCTGCTTATGTGCTGTGGGCACGTCGCAATCGCGCTTACCTCTCCAGTGAAAGTGTGGCTTCGGCCTATGACGCCTGGACGGAGGACCGGCTTCTTGAAACCCTCTGGGGAGATCATGTCCACCTGGGGCATTACGGCGTTCCACCACGCAACAAGGATTTCCGCCGTGCCAAGGTCGATTTTGTTCATGAATTGGTTCGATGGAGTGGCCTTGACCGCCTGCCTCCTGGAGCAAAAGTGCTGGATGTGGGTTGCGGAATCGGCGGCAGTTCAAGAATTCTCGCCAGGGATTACGGCTTTGATGTTCTTGGAGTAAGCATCAGTCCTGCCCAAGTGCGCCGGGCCACTGAACTCACACCGGAGGAGCTGACCTGCCGGTTTGCCGTGATGGATGCTCTCGACCTGCAACTCGACAATGAAGAGTTTGACGCGGTCTGGAGTGTGGAAGCCGGCCCTCACATGCCAGACAAACAGCGTTATGCCGATGAATTACTGCGCATGCTTCGCCCTGGTGGGCTCTTGGCTGTGGCTGATTGGAATCGTCGAGACCCTCTGGATGGACCTTTGAATGGACAAGAGCGCTGGGTGATGCATCAGCTGCTCACCCAATGGGCACATCCAGAATTCGCCAGCATTCGCGGGTTGCAGCGAAACCTGGAGAGCAGTGTGTTTTCCAAAGGCTCGATCGCCGTAGCCAATTGGAACCGGGCAACGCTGCCCTCCTGGAACGATTCAATCCTTGAAGGATTACGGCGCCCCGGTGCCGTGCTGCGACTCGGCCCCTCGGCCATTATTCAGGGTCTGCGCGAAACACCGACCCTGCTGTTGATGCGCTGGGCCTTTGCCCGGGGAATGATGCAGTTCGGTGTGTTTCGCCTGGCCAATGGTCAGGACAAATCGGAGCTCGGATAAGCCCCGAATTGAGCCAGATGCTCACATAGCGGTTGAAGCTGAGCCTCCAGCGCATCCAGTACTCCATGAGCGCCTGAATTCGGCAGCTCCACATCCACAAAGAACACGTACTCTCCAAGCTCCCTTTTGGAAGGGCGTGATTCAATTCGACTCATGTTCAGTCCCAGCCCAGCAATAGCTTGAAGCGCCTCGACCAAAGCCCCGGGCGCATTGCGATTCAAGGAAAAGGCCAGGCTGGCAACATCCCCCTCACGCAGCCGTTCTCCGCGTTTCAGGAGAAGAAAACGCGTGCAGTTCCCAGGTACATCATTCACTGGGAAGGCAAGCTGCTGTAGCTCCAGGCGTTCACCAACAGAGCGGTCGGAAATCGCCGCACGGAAACGGCTGCCGCGCACCATCCGAGCAGCCTCAGCCGTCGAGCTGGTGGGAAGCTGCAAAGCTCCAGGAAGATTGGTGGCAAGCCATCCACTGCATTGCGCCAGGGCCTGGGGATGGGAGAGCACCTCCGTGATGTCCTGCAACGATCCGCTGCTTAGAAGAGCATGACGAATCGGCAGAACCAAGGCTCTCCGAACGCAGAGATCACGATGGGACCAAAGGGCATCGAGGCTGGCGGTGACTCCCCCCTCCACTGAATTCTCAACGGGCACCACGGCACAATCGCAGCCGCCATCGGCCACATGGTCCACAACCGAGCGCAATCCCTTACAAGCCACCAACTCACCATCGGGAATGCCCTCGAGCATGAGCATCTCCTTCGCTGCCCGTTCTCCGTAGGTGCCCTTGGGCCCGAGAAAGGCCATCCGTATCGGCATGAGTGACCGTCCCTTGCATCGATAGGATCATGCCGCGTCAGCAGAAGGTCCATGGCTCTGGCCTTCCACGCCAGTCAAAAGCTCGATCTGCCGGTCATCGCCCAGAGCGCTCTCCTGGAGACCTATTTGCAGGAGAAGGATCGTGTCATCGAAGCTCTGCTCGATCCCCGGCAGCTCTCGAAAACTGGTGAAGGGACTTACACCTACACCGTCACCACACTTCAGGTGTTTCAACTGCAGGTGCGACCAGTCGTGTCACTCGCCGTCAGCATCAGCGAAGGGATCCTGTGCATCCAGGCCACAGAGGCGACCCTCGACGGTCTTGGGCTGGTTGATGACTTTCAACTCAGCCTCAAGGCCCTTCTGCAGGCCACAGAGCGTGGCTTGCAAGGTGAGGCCACTCTCGGAGTCAACGTCAGCCAACCTCCGCTGCTTCGTCTCATTCCCAGGAGAGTGCTGGAAAGCACAGGAGAATCCATACTCAACGGCATCCTGATCACGATCAAAGGCCGGGTCGGCCGCCAACTGATCAATGACTTTCAGGACTGGTGCCGAGAGTCCCATAAGGGCCAAAACACAGCATCAGCTCAGGGGATCATCACTGGGAAACAACCGGGATAAAAACGAGCGCCGATGCATGGATGTTGGACCTGAAGCCATTAAGGCCTGCCGGTGCACAGCGGTGCCGTAGCCGGCATGGCGTTCAAGTCCATAACCAGGAAAACGATCTGCAAGCCGGCAGATCAAGCTGTCACGGGCCACTTTCGCCAGAACGCTGGCAGCAGCAATCGAAGCGTTCTGGCTGTCACCGCGCACAATCGTGCGCTGATCACCGGCCCAGAGGCGCAAAGGAAGCACGCCATCCACAAGAACAAGCTCGGGCGGTTGCGGCAGTTTTTGCAGGGCCCGAAGCATGGCCAGTTCCGTGGCCACCCTGATCCCCTGAGCATCGATTTCCCTGGCTGATCCTTGTCCCAAAGCCCAGACCGATGCCTTGGCCTGGATACGGGGAACGAGGGCGGCGCGACGTCTGGCGGAAAGGGCCTTGCTGTCAGTGAGTCCCAGAGCGGAGAGCTCTTCAGCAGCCGAATCAGAGAGAGAGACTGCAGCAGCAAAAACCGGTCCGAACAGGCAACCGCGGCCAACCTCGTCGACACCAACGATCATCCAGCTGTTGCGGAAGAACGTCGACGACGGCGACCAAGCCGGGTTTCTTCCCCATTGGTGTTGGTGTCCTGTGGGGCGTCATCCACAGGGTTTTCTGCATTTGAAGGAGTGATTGAAACGGCTGCGGCGTCTGGCACTGGTGACATTTCAAGGGGGGTGATCTCCACCAGAAGCGGTTGTTCCTCCGCAGGAGCGTCCTCAAGTTGAGGAGAGGGGCTCTGATAAGCCACTGTTGAGGCACTCACACTCCTGCCACCACCGCCACGCCCACCCCGGGATCCGCGACGACGGCGACGTCCGGACGAGGCCGCCAATTGCTGACGGGCTTCATCAAGAACGGCTTCCGCGTCTTCCCCTGGGCGAACCACACGCACCATGAGATTGTCCTGTTCGGGCGGAGGATCGAGAAGCAGCAGGGGATTCAACCCGAGCCAGCCGTAGACCCTCTCCTGTTCCTCATCCATGGGAACGGCCACCAGTTCAGGGTCCTGACGCCGTGTCGCCGGTGCCGGCTCTGTGGCTTCACTCGACGACTCACCTGGTGCTGCAGGCGCCAGACCGTCGTCCAGGACAGCGGCGTCGGGTGGGGTCTGTGATCGACCGCGACCACCCCGCCGACGCCTGCCGTTGGTTGACTCCGTGGAGAGGGGCGCCTCGGCTCGAGCTGCCGAAGCTGAGCGCACCAGCCCGGTAGCAGTCGCCAACGGCTGGAGAAGATCTTTTCCGGGAAGAACAGCGACATGCCCCAGGCCGCCACAACTGGCACAGGCGCGACCAAACAACTCGTAGATGTTCTGCCCCTGACGCTTGCGCGTGAGTTCCACGAGCCCTAGCTCTGTGAGCTGGGCGATCTGAGGACGGGCTGAATCATCACGGATCGCCGTCGTGAAGTGCTCCAGCAGCTGAAGCTGATCGCGACGCGAATCCATATCGATGAAATCGATGATGATCACGCCGCCGATATTGCGCAGTTTCAATTGCCTGGCAATCTCAACTGCTGCCTCACAGTTGGTCCAGAGCACCGTTTCCCTGGCATTGGCCGAACGAGTGAAAGATCCCGAATTGACATCAATGACCGTGAGCGCCTCCGTGGGCTCGATGATCACGTACCCGCCGGAAGGAAGATCCACTCTGGGCTTCAGCGCATCACGAATGGCCGCATTGACCTTGAAATGCTCCAGTAGCTCTTCGTGCTCCCCATGAGCTTCCACACTGACGTGGGTTGTCTCTTCACCAAGAAATCCGGTCACTCGTTCCACAGCCGCCGGATCATCGACAACAACGCGGCTGAGTTCCGGGCCGATGTGATCCCGGAGAATGCGATGAATGAAATCCTCATCACGGTTGAGAAGCACCGGTGGCGCGGCCGTTTCAGCGGCCTTCTGGATTGCTTCCCACTGCCGCATCAGAGACTCGAGATCATCGATCAGGAGTTCTTCGCTCACTTCTGCCGCTTCGGTCCGAATCAGCAGACCCGCACCCGGTGGCTTCACAAGAACCCCCAGGGCACGAAGGCGATTGCGCTCACCTTCCGAGCTGATTCGCTTGGAAATATTCACACCCTGGCCACTGGGCTGGAGCACGAGGTAACGCCCGGGAAGAGCCAGATTTCCGGTCAGCCTTGGACCTTTGGTGCCGGTCGGCTCCTTCATCACCTGCACCAAAACCTTCTGGCGTGGTTCAAGCAATTCGGTAATGCCTGCAGCACCTTTCTTGAGGCGCAGGGGACCGAGATCAGTTACATGGATGAAGCCGTTCTTTTCGCTCTCTCCGATATTGACGAATGCTGCATCAATCCCCGGAAGCACATTTTCAACTGTGCCGAGGTAAACATCACCGATCTGATAGCGGCCCTGGGCCACGATCAACTCGTCCACACGATCATCGGTCAGAACCGCTGCGATGCGCAGCTGTTCAGCGATGACAATTTGCTGGGGCATAAACAGAACTGACGACGCCCGTCAGGACAAGAACCGTTTGATGGCTTCTGCAGCACATCTCGCGGAAGGAAATCAGAAGAAAAGCCCGAAGGCAGAAATAATGTGGAGTGAATCACTCCTTTCAAAAACAATCAACGCAGACACGAAGATTGAGGAAGAGGCGATGGGCTCTTCTTTCCAACGAATCTGGACAAGAAGACCGAGACGAACCTGCGGCGTAAGCCCTAGATGTGCCGTCCTTTTTGAAACCTAGCACTGCAGGAGACCGAGCTCAATGCGCTTCACCTTGGACAGGGTCAGTTCGCAACCAAGGAGTTCAGCGAGCCAAGAACAGAGTTGAGCAGGCTTGAGACTGCGGCCCTGAACATCCACCGCAGCAATCAATTCCAACTGAGCTGAAGGAGTTGAAGCAACACGATCCACAGACAACAGGCGCAGATCCGTCAGCAGTGTCTTGAAATCACGCCGCCGAGGCCGCCCCTTCTTATCGATGTCCTCCCAGATCAGTTCATCTCGTCGGAGCAGCTGCGCGATCGCCTCTTCCCAGTCTTCGCTGGAGCAACGGTGCTGATTAAAGCCAGAGCTCAGGTTGAATCGCCAGCGGCTGAATGCAAGTCGCTGAGACAGGCTCGCGGAGGAAACGGGCACGTCTTCAGCGGAGAGCAGACTCAACCCTGGCGGCAACCGGGACTGCCATGACGCGCGCGCATCTTCCGGATCAACAGGTTCAGTGAATTCCAGATCCATCCACTCGCCCTCACCTTCAACACCCAGAGGAAGCGCCAGTGCCAGCTGCAGGCGGGGAAGGGGATGGAATCCACCCGTAAAGCTCACTGGCAGCCCTGATCGCCGCAGTGCTCTTTCCAAGAGACGCACCAAATCGAGGTGACTGAGTAGGGCCATGGCTCCGGTTTTACTGAAGCGAAAGCGAATCCTGCAGATGCGACCACTGGCCGGAGACCCCTGAGGTTTCGCCTCAGGTACAGAGGGAGGCGGCACCACGATGTTGTGCCCTAGATCAGGGCCACAAACACCGCAGCTACTGCAACCGGCAAAGGAGCAGTCAGGAACAACTGCGGCAGACAGCGCCTGCTGGAGATCATCAGCAAGCCACTGCTTGTCGATGCCGCTGTCGATGTGATCCCAGGGCAGTGGCTGACGGCAGAACGTCAGCAGATCGTCCCGCTCAAGTGCAGCCACAGCACTCCAGCCCCCGAGTTCCATCTCGCGATAGCACCCCTCCAACCCTGCGGCCGCGATGGCCCCTGTCCAGGCTTCATAAGTGCGATCCAGAGCTTCGAACCAGGCATCCATCCCAGCCCCTGCACGCCATGCCGCCTCGATCACGGGCGCCAGGCGACGGTCCCCTCGGCCCACGAAATCCTCCATGGCCGAGAGGCGGACATCGGTGAAATTGAACCGCACGCCACGCAGCCTCCGCCCTGCCTCTCGAAGCAACTGCTGACGGCGCAGGAACTCCTCCGTGGAGACGCTGTGCCACTGGAACGGCGTATGCGGCTTGGGCGTGAAGTTGCTGATCGTGATGTTGAGACTGAGGCGCCCGAGATCTCGACAACAGTCCTGAAGCATCCGACAGGTTTCGGCAATGCCAAGGACATCGGCATCGGTCTCTCCCGGCAGCCCGATCATGAAATACAGCTTCACCTTGCGGTAACCGTTCTGCATGGCTGTGCGGATGCCTTGCAGCAGGTCTTCATCCGTGAGGCCCTTGTTCACGATGTCGCGCAGCCGCTGGGTGCCGGCCTCAGGAGCAAAGGTGAGCCCAGCCTGCCTTGCGCCCCCGAGGATGTGGGCGATGTCCTCATCGAAGCGGTCAACCCGTTGGCTGGGAAGCTGAAGCGTGACATTGCGGTCAGCCAGGCGATTCCGTAACTCCACACCCACAGCCGGTAAAGCGAGGTAGTCGCTGCAGCTGAGAGACAACAGCGAAAAATCGCTGTACCCAGTGCGCTCCATGCCTGCTTCGACCGCCTCAATCACGGCCTCCGGCTCGACATCCCTGGCTGGGCGGGTGAGCATCCCCGGTTGGCAGAAACGGCAGCCTCGGGTGCAGCCGCGGCGAATTTCCACGGTGAGTCGGTCGTGCACCGTCTCCACATGAGGGACCAGCCCCATGGCGTAGTGGGGCATCGGTGTGGCCACCCGGCGCAGGATCCGTCGCGGCAGATCAGGATGCAGTGGCCTCAGCGTGACACCGTCCTCACCTGGTGCGTACAGCGACGGCACATAGACCCCGGGTACCTGGGCCAGATCTCGCAGCAACTGTGAACGGGTCAGCCCATCAGCCTTTGCCTGAGCCACCACCAGTCCGATTTCGGGGAGAAGCTCCTCACCATCGCCAAGAGCGATGAAATCGAAGAAGGGGGCATAGGGCTCAGGATTGCTCGTGGCTGTTGGCCCTCCAGCGAAAATTAGCGGCGGAGCTTCCGGAGCATCCAGAGGAAGGTCCCCACGGTCGTGCGCACGGATCGGCACATGACACAAGGCGAGCATCTCGAGGATGTTGGTGGCACCAAGTTCGTAGCTGAGGCTGAATCCGAGGATGTCGAAGGTGTTCAGAGACCAGCGGCTCTCCACACCGAACAACGCCTGGTCTTTCTCTCTTAAGCGCTGCGCCAGGTCGGATGCCGGCAGATAAGCCCGGTCACAGACCTGGCCTGGAACGGCATTGAGAATCGAATAGAGAATGATGTGGCCAAGGTTGCTGGAGCCGACCTCGTACACCTCTGGGTAAGTCAGTGCCCAGCGAACCAAGGCCCCAGACCAGTCTCGGGGGACAACGCCAAGCTCATGGCCCATGTATCGGGCCGGTTTGTTGATCCCCGCATCCACCAGCTGATCGAACGGGACTGGCTGATGGTCTGTGGTCCTGGCGACGGTCAAGACATCCCGACCCGGCTCACTTCATCGTATGTAGCAAGATGCCCGCAGAAATCGGTCTTCCTGTGGTTCAGGTCAACGGCAACTACCTCAAGCTGAAAGCGGGATATCTCTTCCCGGAAATCGGTCGCAGGGTGAAGGCCTTCGGCGCAGCCAACCCGGCGGCAGCGCTGATCCGTCTGGGAATCGGCGACGTCACCGAGCCGCTGCCTCAGGCCTGTCGGGAGGCGATGAAACAGGCCATCGACGAGATGGGCACCGCCGAAGGTTTCCATGGCTACGGCCCAGAGCAGGGCTACGGCTGGTTGCGTGAAGCAATCTCCAAAAACGACTTTCAAGCCAGGGACTGTGACATCAGCGCCGACGAAATTTTCATCTCCGACGGCTCCAAGTGCGACAGCAGCAACATCCTCGACATCCTCGGCGAGGGCAACAAGGTGGCCGTCACGGACCCCGTCTATCCGGTGTACGTGGACAGCAACGTGATGGCGGGTCGCACCGGAGAAGCCGGAGAGATCGGTCGCTATGCGGGCCTGACCTACCTGCCGATCAGCGCGGACAACGGCTTTGCAGCGCAGATTCCCAGTGAACCGGTCGACCTGATCTACCTCTGCTTCCCCAACAACCCCACCGGTGCCGTCGCCACCCGGGAGCAACTCCAAGCCTGGGTGAACTACGCCCGCGCCAATGGAGCCCTGATCCTGTTCGATGCGGCCTACGAGGCCTTCATTCAGGATCCAAGCCTGCCCCATTCGATTTTTGAGATTGAGGGAGCGCGTGAGTGCGCCATCGAATTCCGATCCTTTTCGAAAAACGCTGGCTTCACCGGCACGCGTTGCGCTTTCACCGTCGTGCCCAAAGGGTTGAAAGGCAAGGCCGCCAATGGAGAAGAAGTGGAACTCTGGGGCCTGTGGAACCGACGTCAGAGCACCAAGTTCAACGGTGTGAGCTACATCATTCAGCGCGGAGCTGAGGCGGTTTACTCCGAAGCCGGTCAGGCCGAAGTGAAGGCCCTGGTGAGCTTCTACATGGAGAACGCCGCGATCATTCGTCGCGAACTCAGTGCTGCAGGCCTCACCGTCTATGGCGGCGAACACGCTCCCTACGTCTGGATCAAGACCCCTGAGGGCATGGACTCCTGGGGCTTCTTCGACCATCTGCTCAACAAAGCCAACGTGGTCGGCACCCCTGGTAGTGGTTTCGGCGCTGCAGGGGAGGGTTATTTCCGTCTTTCAGCTTTCAACAGCCGTGACAACGTAAACACTGCCATGGCCAGGATCAAAGCACTCTGATCAGGCGTGTTCGGATTCGCTTTAGATTTGAATCAGCCGAGCTCGATGGTCATGGCCGTGGAGACCCCCAGTCGCACTCCTGGTGGAGCAGCCGTGCTGGACAAAGCACCGGAGCGAGTGCGCAAGCAGTCGCCTCGCTACAAAGTGCTGCTTCACAACGACCCTGTGAACTCCATGGAATATGTGGTGTCCACTCTCAGACAAGTGGTGCCGCAGCTCAGTGAACAGGACGCCATGGCGGTCATGCTCGAAGCGCACAACACAGGCGTGGGGCTGGTCATCGTGTGTGATCTCGAGCCGGCGGAGTTCTACTGCGAAACCCTGAAAGGCAAAGGCCTCACCAGCACCATCGAACCGGAGACCTGATCGTCAAGACCATCCTCCAGACCTGGAGCATCCTGCTTGAAGCGCATCCGCGCTGGCTTGCAACGGTCGCTCTGATTCCACTTCTTTATGGGCTGGGATGGCTGCTCGTTCAGCCACTGAGCTTTGTCCTCCCTGACATCACGGCATCAAATCTGTCCCTGATCGGTACGGTCAGCAGCCTTGTGCTGTTTGTTCTGATGTTGCCGAGCTGGGTGCGGCAACGATGGACCTGCCGACACCCCTGGCTGACCCTTGGCCTGCGCAGCAGCCGAGGCGCTCCTTCATCCAGTCGCTCAATGATTGCTGGATTGCTCCCTGCCCTTGGTCTTCTCTCTCTGATCACCCTGCCGCTGCTGCTCGGGTCCTGGGGCCGCTGGCTCGGCGAACTCAGCGCCGGAGATGCTTTCAATGCTCTGGCTCTGTGCTTCGGCGTTGGACTCGCCGAAGAACTGCTCTTCCGGGGATGGCTCTGGGGAGAACTGGCGCAGTTCACCGGGCCTCGCACCGCGGTTGTGACCCAGGCCGTGATCTTCAGCTTGGTCCACACCCGATTCAATCTCGGCGTCCTCCCCATGCTCGGTCTGCTCGTGGGACTGACCCTGCTCGGCCTCGTGCTTGCGGCTCAACGACGCCTCAACAAGGGCTCCCTTTGGGGATGCGTCGGATTGCACGGCGGGCTTGTCGGCGGATGGTTCGCGCTTCAAGGAGGCTTGCTTCAGATTTCTCCAAGCGCACCGCAGTGGCTCATCGGCCCTGGCGGGGCCAACCCCAACCCCGTGGGAGGCCTGGTGGGAATCGCCGCTCTCTCGGTTTTACTGAGTCGTCAGCTGACGGCGTTAGCCAAGGCACCGCGCCCCTGAACCGGAGCCCGCAGGGCTTCATGGAGGGTTGAAGTGCCGTAATCGCGTTCCAGCAGATCCATCACCGTGCGACCGAAATCTGATGGGTTCGAATCAAAAGCTTCCAGGCACACGCGTCCGAACGTGCTGCCCATGGGCTCTGGATTCCAGAGAAGCTTTCTGGCCGTCCAAGGCATCATGCTCATCGGGTTGTAGCCGGGTTGGATCAATCCCTGGTCGAATCCGTACTGCTCGAGATGGGTATGGGGCTGCAGGCCAATGAAAAAAATCGCTGGCTCCACACGGTCAGCCCCAAAAATCGCCTCAAGCTCGCGGTGGTAAGCCACAGTCTGACGAATGGTTTCGGGCCGCTCATCGATCACATTGAATGAGTAATTCACAGACACGTGATCCTTGAAGCCGGCCTCGGCCAGCATCCTGCAGCTGTCTAGAACCGTGCGCAGGTTGTAGCCCATGCGCATTTTGCGCACCAGCTCCTGAGACCCTGATGTGATGCCAATTTCGAAATAACTCATGCCGGTGTCCACCATGAGTTGGGCCAACTCAGGGTCGAGGTTGTCGGCACGGATGTAAGCCGCCCAGCGAATGCCAGTGAGACCCTCAGCCTTGATCGCCCGGAGCAGTTCCTTGGCGTCTTCGATGTAGCGCCGTGCCGGGATGAACTGGGCGTCGGTAAACCAGAAACCTCGAACGCCACGGTCATAAAGCTGGCGCATCTCCTTCACCACCTCGTCCACAGGATTGAGGCGCACCTGCTTGCCCTCCACCACCGTGTAAACGCAGTAACAACAGTTGTGGGGGCAGCCCCGCTTGGTCTGGACGCCAACGTAGAAGTCCCCGCCTTCGAGGTACCAGTCAAGTTGGGGCCAGATCGAGGCGATGTAGTCGTAATCGCAGGCCGTTTTCGGACGGCTTTCCGGCTGTTCGTGGATCAAGCCCGGACGAGGAGGCGCTCCGACAACGAAGCAACGTTCGCCTTCAAGACTCTGACCGTTGAGGAGCTTTTCCAGCAGAGGTTCGCCCTCCCCGATGGACACGATGGTTCCCTTCGGCAAGGAACGGCCAAGCTGCTCATAAAACACACTGACGGCCCCACCGCCAAGAACGGCTCTGGCTTGAGGCTGATAGCGACGCGCGCGATGCAAGCCTTCTTTTACAAGCAATTGATTGCGGCGCAGCTCTCCGTAGTGGCTAGTCATCAAACGCAGTCCACCGAGGGCACCGTGCAGGCGTTTCAGGGGATTGCGCGAATAAAACACCTCAAATGAATTCTGGAGAGGATTGCCGCCTCGTCCATCCACAGGGGCATAAATCTGAATGTCCCGCCAAGAGAACACCAGCAGCGTGGGCTGAAACTGATCGATCGTGATCCGCAGAACTCGGTGCACGTCCAGAACCGGCAAAGCAGCCAGATCAAGAATGCGTTGGGGCAATCCTGGGAAGCACTTATGCAAGTGGTCCGCCAGGTAGATCGGACCGATCGGAAATATGGGATTGCAGGGCAGCCTCACCAGCAACACGCGCTCTCCCGCGGCGGAGCTCGAAGCTGCGAGAGCTGACTGCTGCGGAAAATCGTCCATGAATCGGACGCTAACAAGCACTCCCCGGGAGCCGGGAAGTGGCTGGAGCTCAACGCTTCTTCACAACAGCTTCATGAAGCGCCGGACATTTTCCGCAATGTTGCTTTACACTCTCGCTTGGCAGGGCATCCTGCCCTTCCGTAACCGCTCTTCGGAGCATTCTTTTCCGTTCTCATGACCACCACCATTCAGCAGCGCTCCGGCGC
>WTFZ01000147.1 GCA_011523835.1 Synechococcus sp. CO36386bin_29
CCTCTCTCCGGGAGGGTGATCACAGCATCAACCATCGGGCCTGAGCCCGAGTCACCCTTCGCCAAGTCATTGCCCCATCCACTCCTGCCGGATCTCACTGCCGTTGCTGCAACCACAGCTGCTGCTCACGGTTTTGAACTGGCAGACATTCAGATTCTCACGCACCTGCAACCGATGACGGTGCAAGTGCAGATTCGTCGCAGTGATGGTTCTGACGTGTCTCTGGATGACTGCGCTGGCTTCAGTGGTCCCATGGGCGAAGCCCTCGAATCACAGAGTCTGCTCACCGAGGCGTATGTTCTGGAGATCAGCAGTCCTGGAATCGGGGATCAGCTCCAGAGCGATCGGGACTTTCAGACGTTCCGCAGTTATCCGGTTGAGGTTCTCTACCGCGATGACGAAGGCAAGGAACAACGGCAACAAGGCTCCCTTCTCCAACGCGATGACGACCATGTGCACGTCAATGTGCGTGGACGCATCAAACGCATTTCCAGACCCTCTGTGATCTCCGTTCAGCTCATTAGCCCAACCGGCTAAATCACCTCCACCCGTTCATCTCCTCTCTCTTTCCACGATTTCCACACGATGGCTCTCGTTCTTCTTCCCGGCCTCAGCAACCTGATCGAAGACATCAGCGAAGAGAAGAAGCTGCCTCCACAGGTCGTGGAGGCCGCGTTGAGGGAGGCACTTCTGAAGGGATACGAGCGGTATCGCCGCACGCTCTATCTGGGGGTGGGCGAAGACCCCTTTGATGAGGAGTATTTCAGCAACTTCGATGTCGCTCTTGACTTGGATGAAGAGGGCTACCGCGTACTCGCCAGCAAGATCATCGTTGAAGAAGTCGAAAGCGAAGATCACCAAATCGCCCTTGCCGAGGTGATGCAGGTCGCCGAAGACGCCCAGGCTGGAGACACCGTTGTTCTGGATGTCACCCCGGAAAAAGAGGATTTCGGGCGGATGGCAGCGGCCACAACCAAGCAGGTTCTTGCCCAGAAGCTGCGAGACCAGCAGCGACGGATGATCCAGGAAGAGTTCGCCGATCTCGAAGATCCTGTCCTCACGGCCCGAGTGATTCGTTTTGAACGCCAATCCGTGATCATGGCGGTCAGCTCTGGCCTGGGGCGTCCGGAGGTGGAAGCCGAGCTTCCGCGCAGGGATCAGCTTCCCAACGACAACTATCGGGCCAACGCCACCTTCAAAGTCTTCCTCAAGGAAGTCAGTGAAGTTCCCCGCCGTGGTCCCCAGTTGTTCGTGAGTCGTGCCAACGCAGGTCTCGTGGTGTACTTGTTCGAGAACGAAGTCCCCGAGATTCAGGAAGGTTCCGTCAGGATTGTTGCTGTTGCCAGAGAAGCGAATCCTCCGTCCCGTTCCGTTGGACCACGCACCAAAGTTGCTGTCGACAGCATCGAACGAGAAGTGGACCCCGTCGGTGCCTGTATTGGTGCCCGTGGCTCCCGGATTCAGCAGGTTGTGAATGAACTGCGGGGCGAGAAGATCGATGTGATTCGCTGGTCCGCCGATCCGGGTCAGTACATCGCCAATTCTCTCAGCCCTGCCCGCGTGGATGTGGTGCGGCTGGTTGATCCTGTCGGACAACATGCCCACGTCCTCGTTCCTCCCGATCAACTGAGCTTGGCGATCGGACGCGAAGGGCAGAACGTGCGCCTCGCGGCTCGTCTGACCGGATGGAAGATTGATATCAAGAACGCCAGCGAGTACGACCAGGCTGCCGAGGATGCGGTGGTGTCAGAGCTCATCAGCCAGCGGGAACAGGAAGAAGCCCTGCAGCGGGAGGCTGAAGAGCGTATTGCCGCCGAACAAGCCGCCAGAGCCGAGGAGGATGCCCGTCTGAGAGAGCTGTATCCGCTGCCGGAGGACGAGGAAGAATACGGCGACGAAACGGTAGACACCACTGAGATGCCTGACGATGCAGCCGCTGAAACCATCGAGCAGGCTCCAGAATCAGACGAGTCCGACGAGGAAGGAGCCCGGTGAAACCTGAGCGCCCCATCCTGCGACGTTGTGTCGCCTGCCGTCAGTTGCTGGATCGCAGCCTTCTCTGGCGGATCGTGCGCGACCATCGGGATGGGGTTCTCCTCGATCAGGGAATGGGGCGTTCTGCCTATCTCTGTCCTCAGGAGAGCTGTCTAGAAGAAGCACAACGGCGGAAGCGACTGCACAAAGCCCTGCGATGCCAGGTGCCTGACAGCGTGATGGCGACGTTGAAGCAGCGACTCCTCCCTGAAAAGGAGACAGTCGCTGAGGCAAGATGAACATTGGCCCCACCTCGAGTGGTGCCCCGAGGCACACCGTGCCCGGACCGACCGGAGACCTGAATGACCAGCAGCGGCAAAGTCAGAAT
>WTFZ01000049.1 GCA_011523835.1 Synechococcus sp. CO36386bin_29
GGAGGACCACGGCATCGCCCTGCGTCTGCTGGAGTGCATCGAGATGCACAGCTGGTCCAGACTGCTGCGTGAGTGCAGGCTGCTGCACCAACGGCTCTGCCAAGACCTGGCCGGCGATGGCTTTGATGTGGCCAGCTTCCGGGACATCGATATCACGCGCGCCTTCGTGTGCAAAAGCGGTGATCTGATTGCTTACGCCTACCGCAAGGCCAACCGCTTGCCCGTGACCTGCTTCCGCAGCATGGATGCCCTGCTGGCCGATCCACCGACCGACCAGGACCGTCGGGCCCTGGTGGTGCTGGATGACTACATCGGCACAGGATCACAGTTTCTATTTCATTTCCTGGCCCGACGACCGGCTCACCTCAACCTGCTGCAGCGCTACGACAAGGTGCGGCTGGGGGCGATCGTGGTGCACGACGATGCCCGGCAGAAATGGAAATTGCTCCAACATCGCTGCTTCAGCGATGTGATGGCGATTGAGGAGCGGGAACTGGCCTGCATCGATTTCTCAGGAGAGAGGGAACAACTGATCGCAACCCTTGGCCGACTGAATTGGTGCGACTGCGGCTTGCTTGCAGCCCAGAAAGACTTTCCAGTGACCGCCCACCCCGATCTCAGCCAAGACGAACGACTGACCCTGCAACACTTCCTCAGAAAACAGCAACAAAAAGAAGGCTCAGGGACGACCGAATTCCTGCTCGGGCATCACACATTTTTCTACGGCGCACCCAACGCGCTCGCCCGGGTGCTGCTCCCGCTGTTCAAACGGATCGAAGACTTCACCGTCTACGACAACGGCACCCTGGTGGGATTACCAACACCCATCATCGATTACAACATCGACAATGCTCAAGCCATCACATATCTCGGTTGAATCTCTGAAGCGCGGTCAGCAGGCGACGTAGGCCTCGACCTGATCACTGAGACGGCGCAGACCGGCGAGACCATCACGCTCCAGATTGCGGACCCGATCCCGGCTGATGCCGATCACGCGTCCGATTCCTGTGAGGCTCATCGGATCCTCTCCGTCCATCCCGTAGCGCATCCGCAACACCCGTTCCTGCAATTCAGGCAGCTGGCCCAACAGGTCCCGCAGATCCCCCTTCAGGCACTCCCCTTCCACCTGCTCACTCGGCAATTCACCATCCCCTGCCAGCAGATCCAGCAGTTCCGTGTCATCGCCATCACCCACCTTCATCTCCAGGCTCACCGGCTGACGCGCACGGCACATCAGCTCCTTCACCTCCTCTTCCGGAAGCTCCACAAATTCAGCCAGTTCCGTCACCGATGGCGTCCGCCCCAGGTCCTGACTTAACTCCCGCTGACCTTTCTTCAGCTTGTTCAGCATCTCCGTGATGTGGATCGGCAACCGGATCGTCCGGCTCTTCTCCGCGATCGCCCGCGTGATCCCCTGGCGGATCCACCAGTACGCATAGGTGCTGAATTTGTAGCCCCGCGTCGGGTCGAACTTCTCCACACCTCGCACCAGCCCGATCGTTCCCTCCTGGATCAGATCCAGAAGCTCCATGTTCCGCTTGGTGTACTTCTTGGCAACACTCACCACCAGGCGCAGATTCGCAGCCACCATCCGCTCCTTCGCCCGGCGGCCGGCCTGCAGTTTGCGCTTCAGCTGCACTGCGCTCAATCCCGCGGCCTTCGCCAGCTCACCTGCAGGCACCGACTCTCCACCACGCTTGTCCTTCAGTTCCGATTCCAACGCCTCCAGATCCATCAGCTCCTGCACCTGACGGCCCAGGGTGATCTCCTGCTGATGGCTCAACAGCGGCACACGACCGATGTCTCGCAAATAGGAACGCACCAGGTCCGCATCAGGTAGCAGAGCCAGGGGTGCCATGGATTACGAAACACACAAGTTTCTTAATTTTACACCAATCTCCAAGGTCTCTCCCCCAAAGCCCCAAAGGGTTCAAGCGTGGTCAGAATGGAAAGAGCGAATGTTTTCTCGTGGCAACCTCTGCAGCGAGCCCGGTGTGCACAGCAAGATTGCTCGTTGTCGAAGACGATGATTCGATCAGGGAAACAGTTGAAGAAGCCCTGAGAGCTGAAGGATTCGAGGTGAAAGCTTGCGGTGACGGGGCCGAAGCCATGAACCTTCTGACAGCGACGGATTCGATGGACGTCGATCTACTCGTCCTCGACCTCATGCTTCCTGGACTCGGTGGTCTCGATCTGTGCAGGCAGCTCCGCAAGCGGAACAACGACACTCCCGTGCTGGTCATCAGTGCTCGGGACAGTGAAACGGATCGAGTGCTTGGCCTTGAAGTGGGTGCTGATGATTACCTCGTCAAACCCTTCGGCTTACGGGAACTTGTTGCACGATGCAGGGCCTTGCTGCGGCGCTCTCGACAGAGCGAAACCGTGTCACAACAAGATCGCGAAGTCATCCAGAGCGGCAACCTCTGTCTTTTCGCACGCGAATGCCGTGTGACCCGCGACGGAGAGGACCTCACGCTGTCACCGAAGGAATACAAAATCCTTGAACTTCTGATCCGCAATCCGAGAAGAGTTTGGAGCAGAGACCAGCTTCTGGAGCGCATTTGGGGAATCGATTTTGTCGGAGACACCAAAACCGTTGATGTGCACATCCGCTGGTTGAGAGAAAAAATCGAAGAAGAACCCTCGTCTCCTCAACACATTCGAACGGTTAGGGGATTCGGCTATCGCTTCGACTGATCATCGTGAGTACAGGAACTGAATTTTTCCAAGGTCTCGGTCTTGGTGTCTTCGGTAGTTGGATTCTCGCCGCGAGACAGCGACGCTCAGCGGCAAGATCCAAATCGAATCTGTCGCCATCGATGCTGGCAGGTCATGCCCTCACCACACCCCAACTCCTGGCCTGGATTGATGCAGCCACCCAGGGCTGGTTGATCCTCACGCCGGATCTGAGGATCGGATACATCAATGCCAAGGCTGAAAGCCTTCTCCAATTTTCAAAAACTCTGCTGGTCCGTGGACAAGCCCTTGATGACGTGCTTTCAGTTCCAGAGCTTGAGGAGTCCATTCTCACTGTGCGCCATCAGCAGCGTCCCCAGCGTTGCGAGTGGGAGCAGATGGGAATTCCGCTTGAGGGGATCGTCCTTCCAGGTTCGGATGAGTGGCTTCTGGTTCTGCTTCAGAACAGACAATCCCTGGAGGCACAACAGCAACAGCAGGAGCGATGGGTGAGCGACGTTGCCCATGAACTGAAAACCCCGCTGACCGCCCTGATGCTGGTGAGTGACAGGCTCGAGGGATCAGTCAATGAGGACGATCAAGTTCTGGTTGAACGCCTTCAGAAGGAACTCCGCCGATTGCAATTGATGGTTGAGGACCTTCTGGAACTGTCCCGTCTTGAAAATGTCCTTCCACGCGAGGAAAGTGATTATTCGGCTCTGAATCTGGAGCAGCTTGTCGAGGGGGCCTGGAACAGCATTCGCCCCCTCGCTGATCAGAGACATGTGTCCCTGTCCATCAACACGCGTGAACCAGGAGCACTGTTCGGTGATCAACGACGCTTGCACCGTGCAGTTCTCAATCTCCTCGACAACGCCCTTCGTTATTCACCCGACCAAGGCACAGTGGAAGTCGATATTCTTCCAAGTGGTGGATGGTGGTTACTGAGTATCCGGGACCATGGACCTGGACTGAGTGAAAACGACCTCAGCAATATGTTTCACCGTTTCTATCGAGGTGATCCATCAAGAGCCCGATCCAACCGCAGCGGCAGTGGCCTCGGCCTGGCCATCGTTCAACAGATTGCCGTGAATCATGGGGGCCGCGTCCAAGCCAGAAATCATCCGGAAGGAGGCACCTCCATGGAACTCTTGCTGCCGAAGGCACAGGCATGAGTGGAGCTCAGAGGTGACGCGCCAGAGACTGCAGAAACTGATCGCAGCGGCAGGACTGTGTTCACGACGCAGAGCCGAAGACCTCTTGCGTCAGCATCGGGTAAAAGTGAATGGACAGCTGGCATCGATCGGCGACCAGGCTGATCTCGACGAAGATGAGGTTGAAGTGGATGGGCGCCCCCTTCATCAAGCCCCACAACCACGCATTCTTCTGCTGAACAAACCACCGGGAGTGATCTGCAGCTGCCATGACCCTCAACAGCGCAGAACTGTGCTCGACCTCGTGCCAGCGGATCTGAGAAGTGGTCTGCACCCCATTGGCCGGCTGGACGCAGAGAGCCGAGGAGCGCTGCTTCTCAGCAACCACGGAGAACTGACGCTGAAACTGACTCATCCCCGTTACAACCACCGCAAGACCTACCGAGTGATGGTGGCCGGCCTCCCTGCTGCAAGGGACCTGAAACAGTGGAGACGCGGTGTGGAGCTCGACGGCAAGGTCACGCGCCCTGCCGAGGTCACGCTTCTTGAAGGGACAACACGATCCAGCATGCTTGAAGTCACTCTTCAAGAAGGCCGCAACCGCCAGATCCGCAGAATCGCCCTCTCCCTCGGCCACCGCGTTCTTGATCTTCAGAGGATCGCCATCGAAGATCTCAAGCTTGGTTCTCTAGCCGAGGGGTGCTGGAGAGAACTTTCCAAGCAAGAATGGGCTGATTTGATCAAGCACCCAGGGAGTCCGGTCATCAACAAGACATGACGTTGGTCAAACGCTTTCTTCCCTGGCGCCGACGCCAATCCAGCAAGAACACGCTCGAACCATCAACCTCAACCGGCATTGTTGATCCTGCAGAAGCTGCCGGGCAACTGCTGCGCGAGCAGCGCGAGCAACGCGGCCTGAGCCTGAGAGACCTGTCCAGACAAGTCCGGATCACGACTCCCGTCTTAGAGGCCCTGGAGCGGCACTGGCCGGAGCGCCTTCCGGAGGCGGCCTATCTCACAGCAATGTTGCACCGCTTGGAGGAATGCCTCGAGCTTGAGCCTGGCAGCCTTGAGGGAGCCCTGCCGAAGCAGGCCTTTCAATCGCAGAACCCTCAAAAGACTCGACTCACACGCTTCACGGTGGGCAGCATCGACATCTTCACCACTTGGCAGGGAAGTGTGCTGTATGGGTTGGTGATCCTCAGCTCGGTCTTCGCACTCAATCACCAGCAGCGGCAACTGGCGATGAGCAACACCCTCACGCTTGCGCCCATTCCCCTTGACCTTCAGAGCGACTCCGACGGGTTACTGAAAGGTCTTCGCCCTCTCCAGGAGCTGAGAGACGCCAACCTTTCTGAGGCGATTCCAGATCTCTCCGCACCACAGCCACGCACTGGAGTGCTGAAGATCCAACTCAAGCAGCCAAGCAGCGTTGATCTGAGCAGCGACGGGGGCGATCGAACCAAGCTTCAGGGAGCGATCGGTTCGTTCACTCTTCAGCTCCTTCCTCCTGTCCAGATCAAGATCCAACCCGAGCCTGAACCTGGATCCGTTCTCTGGAACGGGGTTGCTCTGACGTCTGTGAAAGACAACCCCGGCCATTACCGCCTGAACCAGACCTCAGCACGCAATCCATAACCCTCGAGCGCACCTTCGAGAGCATCATCTAAAGCTGACAATCTCCACATCCAGTTGCCACCCACCGTGCCTGGTGTGTTGAAACGGGCCGCATCATCCAGATGCAGAAGATCCTGCAAAGGGGCCACCACCAAAGCAGCAGATGTGGATAGACCCAGCTCAAGAAGCTGCCATCCGGGAGCCTCAACGGTGCGCTCAAGCGTTGCTGAGACCTGATCTCTTGACGACTGGTCCAGTCGTTCCCACCACCCCAGGCTCGTGGGATTGTCGTGGGTTCCTGTATATACAACCCAACCACTGCCTTTGATGTTGGCTGGCAGATAAGGATTGTCTGCATTCCCATCAAAGGCGAACTGCAGCACCTTCATGCCAGGGAGATGGAAGCGATCGCGAAGTCGCTCCACATCAGGGGTGATCACCCCGAGATCCTCGGCCACGATGGGAAGGGATCCCCCGGCATCACGCCTCAGACAGGCCAGAAGCTCGCCACCGGGGGACCGTTGCCAGCGCCCGTTGATCGCCGTGTCATCGGAGCCAGGAACCGACCAATAAGCGGCCAGAGCACGGAAATGATCAAGGCGAAGCCTGTCAGCAAGATCCCATTGACGCGTCAAGCGATCACGCCACCAGCGGAATCCCGTCCGGCGATGGCGCCCCCAGGTGTAGACGGGTGTTCCCCAAAGCTGGCCGGTGGCAGAAAAGTAATCCGGAGGAACACCACTCTGCTGATGGAGGCGTCCATCTCCGGCAATCGAAAACAGCGAGCGGTTGCTCCAGACATCAGCGCTGTCGCGAGCGACATAGAAAGGAAGATCACCAAGGATCTCCACACCGAGGTCGCTTGCAAGGGCGCGGAGCCGGCGCCACTGACGGTCCAGATGCCATTGGAGAAGATCCTGCTCAAGAAGAGCATCCCGGTGTGAGAGACGCCAATGCTCCAGTGCCGATTCGCGGTGGACCGCCAGCTCATGCGCCCAGGCCCACCAGGGCAAATTTGCATGCTCACGGCGGAGCACCATGAAGGCGGAGTGATCACGAAGCCAACGTGCCTGGTCGATGCACCATCGCTGGAAGGCCTCGTGGCGATCGGCAGGCTGCCCCGCCCAACACAGACGCAACGATCTGGCCAATGCATCGGCCCGTTGACCGGCCATAGCGAAATCAAGGTGTTCGCCCCCCGCTGGGTCCGCCGCAGTCGCCTGAGGAAGATCCTGCACATCATCGGGGGTGATGAACCCCTCGTCGCTCAGATCCTGGGCATCGAGCAACCAGGGATTGATGGCGAAACTCGACGGCGAGCTGTAAGGAGAGCCCGTTCCATCCGGTGGAGCGAGCGGCAGCACTTGCCACACCCTGATTCCTTGGCGAGCCAGCGCATGCAGCCAACCTCGAGCTGCAGCACCGAACGTGCCGCACACAGGTGATCCGGGAAGAGCGGTTGGATGCAGAAGAACACCAACCCTGCGACTTGATGCAGTCCCTCTTGGATGGGGCATAGACGCAAGGGATCAGCGGGCGGGCAGGCGGTAACGCTCAACGATGCGTCGCGCGAAAGCGGGCAGATGGCGATCCACCACCTCAGGATGATGCCGGCGCAGCCAGAGCGCATTCCTCGTGAAGTGGGAATCAATGGAGAAGCGGCCGTATTCCAGTCCCTTCGGCCCGACCCGCTGCACGATCCAGCCCACAATTTCTGCGAGCCACATGGGCAGTCGCAAGGCCTTGTCATAAGCATCAATGCCTTGCTGAACAGCCTGGCGGCGATCACCTCGGCTCGAGACCGGCGCCTGATCGAGTTCCGCTTCCACCAGCTTCAGCAATTCAGCACCTCGTGAATTGCGCACGACCAACCACTGGCGGCCGAATTCAGCGCCCATGTAACCCACAACCAGATCAGCGCCGGCATTGACGTAGTCAAAGCAACTCAGACAACTCGGGGCGAAGACATCCTTCAGAGCCGGCGTATCAAGACCGAAGAAGGGGACTGTTTCAACACGACCATCGCTGTGTCTGAAATGAATCCTGAAATCCTGCATGAACTCGTAGTGCACCACCGTGTCCGGTGTCGCACTGGCGCTCTCCAAAAAAGTCTGAAGACCCTCTCGGGAGACATTGTCCACACAGGGAAGGCCCAAGACATACAGCGCATCGAGCGGGAGGGTGTCCTGCACGGCACGCAGAGCCTGAACCTGGCAACCGACGCCGATCGCCAGCAGTCGTTTGATCCCACTGCCCGGCAGTTGCTCAAGAACTGAGAGGTTGTTGGACAGGGTGGGTTTGTTCACCCTTGCAGCCAGAACCTCCTCCGGCGTACGTGCCAGAACGGGCATCGGCGTGAAGCGATCGTCTGGGCTTTGCTGAACGCAGAGCACGGCATCAACGAGCCCCGTCTCCAGAGCGCGAACTCCCAGGCGACTGACAATTCCCGTCCACTGGGCTCCATCGATCGGCGTCTGCAGCCGCGCGGTGAGCATCCGCTGCTGCACCCCGAAATACAGCTCATCCTCCTGATCGAGATCGCGGGCGCGGCCATGGGCCTTGCGTTCCATCCCATCGAAGTCCTGATGCAGGAAGGCACAGGCCTGGCGCACGTAAGCAACCCAGCGCGAATCACAGAGGCCGCAGTCACTGCAGAGATCCTTGGCGGGACGGATCCGGTCGCGGGGAATCGGTCGCGCCTGGTCGTGGGGAAGCGGTGAAGCGGGGGAAGACGTCACAGACGGCTCAAGCCTGGAGAGAGGTCAACGCTAATCAGTGAGAGTTGAGCAAGACTGGGGTGAATGAAGCAATCACAGCCCGTCATGGAGGGTTCGGCACCGGCAGGAGACGCGGGACAGCCCCGTATGAAGCTGTGGCTGGGAACAAAACCAAGCCGCACAGTCTTGAGAATTGCCGCTGCAGTGATCGGTGCAGGAGTGATCGGAGGAGGACTCGCGCTCATCTGGCCAGAACCTGATCCGATGTCCGCAGCTTCACCCTCCAAGGATGACCCTGCGAGCTTGGCACCTCTTCCAGAGAGATCGATCACGCTGCTTCTGGTAGGGGTTGATTCGGAAGCCATCAACGATCCCTCAAACCGGGCAGCCCCCAAAGGACCGGCCAACGCAGACAGCCTGATCCTGATCAGAGTCGAAGCTGGGCAAGCGCTTCAGGTGCTGCAGATGCCCACGGAGCTGGCCGTGCAACTGCCCGGTCGCGAGGGGCTGCAACCCCTTGCCCGGGCCTATCGAGAAGGAGGCGTCGCCCTCACTGCCGACGTCATCGCTGAGATCCTGGGACTCCCTGCCGGAAAACCCGATCGCTATCTGGTGATGCCCCGTCAGGCCTTGCGCACCCTTGTGGACGGTCTCGGCGAAGTGGAAGTGAGTCTCAATCAGTCGTACAACCGCGAGGACAAAGCCCAGAACTACACCGTGAATCTTCAGGCCGGTCTCCAGACACTCAACGGCCGTCAAGCTGAACAGCTGGCAAGACACCGTCCCAATGCCAACGACAATGGGCCTCGGAGGACACGCCAAGAAAGCCTGCTGCGCGGAATCCATGACCAGCTCAGGCAACCCAATGCCATCGCCCTCCTTCCGGATGTGATCGGCGAAGTTTCAGGGCAGGTCTCAACCGATCTCACCCCCTCCGAAATGCTCAGCCTCATGGCAGCGGCGCTGAGCAGTCTTGAGCCACCTGTGATCAGCGGACTGAAACTGGCGCCTCGAGCAGGTCAGCAGCAACTACGCGAGCTCATGCCCAATCAGAGCCTTCCGCTCTGGCCACCTGAGACCAACGCGACCGCAGGCAACTGATCAAGCCAGAGAGATCCTCATCGGTTCCCTGGAGACATCCACACCAGGGGAGGCCGTCGGCCCTGCGGGCGGAACGGCTCCAAGTTCCGCCCAATTGCACCAAACCGAGAAGCGCAACATTCAGCTCTCGGGACAGGGCCACTGACCCAGGAACGATGCCGGCAAAACGCCCGTCTTTCCTTGGCTCAGCAAACATGAGAACGGGGACACGCCAGGAGGCGAGGGCCTCGAGCCAGCTGCCTTCTCCGGACTCATCCACGGCCACATCGCCACTCACCCGCAGGAGCATGGGCTCCGGGGATTGCTTGGGAGATTCGCTGATGATTCGCTGCAAAAGTGGATGGGGTGAGGCACCTGAGGCTTCTTCAATCAGGGTGGCGTTCAATCCCTCCGCAAGGTTGCGACAGGCGGAGGCCATCCCCCCTTCACCCAGCCTCCCGGCTCCGATCACCACAAGAAGGTTGTTCACCATGAAGGCACCCTAGAAGCCTCGGATGGGTGGATGGATGTGGTTCGTGTGTCCCATGCACCACTACGATCGGAATACCAAGTTTCTCGTTCGCGGGCATCGTGACCGGATTCCTGACTGCAACTGCAGCCCGCGCCGAACAGGAGAAGATCCAGCACGACACGCGGCGACTGCGCTTGTTCAGCGGTACTTCGAATCCTGCTCTGGCACGTGAGATCGCGGCGTATTTGGGCGTTCCAGACGGTCCGAGGGTCTGCAAACGCTTTGCCGACGGTGAGCTCTACGTGCAGATCCAGGAGTCCATTCGAGGCTGCGACGTCTTCCTGATCCAGCCCACCAGCGCTCCGGTGAATGATCACCTGATGGAGCTGTTGATCATGGTTGATGCCTGCCGTCGTGCTTCGGCGAGGCAGATCACAGCCGTTGTCCCCTACTACGGATACGCACGGGCCGATCGCAAGACCGCGGGACGGGAATCCATCACGGCCAAGCTCACTGCAAACCTGCTGGTCAAATCTGGAGTTGACAGGGTGCTGGCCATGGATCTCCACTCTGCTCAGATTCAGGGTTACTTCGACATCCCCTGCGATCACATTTACGGCTCCCCAGTACTCGTGGATTACCTCTCCGCCCAAGATCTCGGAGAAGTGGTGGTTGTTTCACCCGATGTGGGTGGTGTGGCCCGGGCGAGAGCCTTTGCCAAACAGATGAATGATGCGCCACTGGCCATCATCGACAAGCGACGCACCGGTCACAACATGGCAGAGAGTCTCACCGTGATCGGTGATGTGAACCAACGCACCGCGATCCTCATCGACGACATGATCGACACCGGTGGAACCATCTGTGCCGGCGCCAGACTGCTGCGTCAACAAGGTGCCAGCCGCGTGATCGCTTGCGCAACCCACGCCGTGTTCTCCCCCCCGGCATCCGAGCGTCTCTCCGCAGATGGCCTGTTCGAACAAGTGGTGGTTACCAACAGCGTTCCGATTCCCTCCGATCGAATGTTCCCGCAACTCAAGGTTCTGTCGGTCGCCAACATGCTCGGAGAAACGATCTGGCGCATTCATGAAGAAAGTTCTGTCAGCTCCATGTTCCGCTGAACTTCAGATGTGATGAAGTCACGACGGACTTTGCACCGAGCCAAGGTTGCGGGCGAGGCAACGATCGCCTTAATCCTGACCCTGATCACTTCAGTTGCCCAAGCCGGGATTCCATCCGTTCGACCCAGACAAACCCAGGGCGTCTGGCTCACCAACAGCCCGAGTCGCCTTTACTACAACCGCTCCACCCTGGAGCAAGCGATGGATGAACTCCAGCAGACCGGCTTTACAGCCATTTATCCCAACGTCTGGAGTCGAGGAACGACTTTTCATCAGAGTCGATTCGCTCCAGTTGAGCCGGCCCTCCTGAAGGCAGGAATCAAACTTGATCCGATCTGTGCCATCAGCAAGGAAGGCCGTCAACGCGGCATGAAGGTCATCCCTTGGTTTGAGTACGGCCTGATGGAGCCCGCCGATGCAGCAGTGGTGAAGGAACACTCTGAGTGGGTTTTGACACGGCGGAACGGCAACCCAGTGATGACCATGCATGGGAAGGAGATGGTCTGGCTTAACCCCGCGCACCCAGAGGTGCGCGAACGGTTCATTGGCCTGGTTGTGGAAGTGATGAAGCGCTGCAAGATGGATGGTCTGCAGCTCGATGATCATTTCGCCTGGCCAGTGGAACTCGGCTACGACGCTTACACCACGGCGCTGTATCAACAAGACACCGGCGTTCAACCACCGAAGGACCACACCAATCGCTACTGGATGACGTGGCGGCGGCGTCAGCTGACCGGACTTTTGCGAGAGCTCCGCCAACGCCTTGATGACGAATCACTGCCACAGAGAATCAGCCTTTCACCGGGACCCTTTCGGTTTGCCTACAACTATTGGTTGCAGGACTGGGAACTTTGGGCCGTTGGCGAATTGATCGACGATCTTGTGGTTCAGAACTACGCCTACTCCCTGAAAGGTTTCGCCAAGGACCTCAATCAACCGGCGCTGCGGAAGGCACGTCAATGGGGACTTCCTGTGCAGATAGGAATCCTTGCAGGATTCGGCAAGCGCACAACACCGATCCCGGTTCTGGCTGAAAAAAAACGGCTCAGCAACGAGCAGGGCTACGGAGTGATCTACTTCTATTGGGAAGGTTTATGGGGTAATTACAGCGGCCAAGAAGGGTCTGCTTACCGATTTGATGCCTTTCGACGCCTGGGCGCCCAGAACTGAGCGCCCGAGCCGAGGTCTGATCAGGCCTGCATCAGCGTGACCACTTCGCGGGTATTGGTCGACAGATCAGCCCCAGCCAGCACAGACATGGCCCTTTGCACAGCATCCCTGCGCTGTTCTCCGTAGGTGTGCCAACGGCTGAACACCTTGGCAAGCCTTGAGGCTGTAATCGGATTCCTGGCATCCACCGCAATGATCTGGCTGGCCATGAAGAGGTAACCGCTGCCATCCAACGCGTGAAACACGCTGGGGTTTCCGACGAGTCCACCCAGCACCGCCCGCACGGAATTGGGAGCCATTGGATCAAATTTGGGATGCTGCAGAAGAGCCTCAACGCGGGCGAGGGCATCCGGTCGAGGAGTGGATGCTTCCAGCGCAAACCAGGTATCGAAAATCACCGGACGGTCCTGCCAGCGATCATGAAAGGCCTGAAGTGCTTGAAGTCTCTGCGCACAGTCGATCGGCTGAAGGGCTCGCAGAGCCGCACGGGCGAGGGTCATCGATGGACCACTCACAGCCGCCAAGGCAGCATCGCGCACCAGTTCGTCCCCCGATGCAGCCAGCCAGTTCCAGATCAGAGCTGTGAGCTGCCGTTCCCCCTGGCCGGCAGGCCAGACAGCGTGCAGCGAGTCGGCACTCAACGCCAGGTGTCGCTGAAGCGCCTCAGACAGCGTTGAACCCAGGGTTGCTCGCAGATCACAGGCTGCCTGAAACAGAGCCGGGGGATCGGCCTCGGTCTGCAAGGCTTCCAGCTCAGCCAACCCAGGGAAGGCCAGCAGTGTGGCAAGAACGGCGGGGTCGTTCTCTCCAGCAGGCGACAGCAGCTGTCTGAGCGCATCCAGCATCCGTCCCTCCAGATGCGGGTCGCCTGCACCTGATGCCCTGGCCAACAGAATCCGTTTCCAGATCTGCTGCCCCGCATCCCAGCGGGCAAAGGCATCGGTGTCCCTTGCAAACAAGGCAAATAGGTCATCGTCGTCTTGATCAGCTGTCCAGGTCACCGGCGCTGAGAACTGCCTAAACAGCGAGAGCACTGGTGGCTGGGGCACCCTGGGCAACCCCTCGAGAACGACAGTCTGAGCCTCCTGATCCAGGACCAGCAGGCGCTCATCACCGGCGGCGGCGGAGCCAACAACGTTTAGAACAGACCAGAGAACAGGAATCACAACGGGCAACTTGTCAGGCTGCCCAGGGGTTGGTTCTGTGGACTGGCGAAACGTCAGTGTCAGCCTTCCCTGCGTTGGGTCCCATTGCCGGTCCACCGACACATGCGGTGTGCCGGCCTGGTGATACCAACGCTTGAACTGCTCAGGCTGAAAATCAAGAGGAGTTTCATCCTCAGTGGCGCCCTCAACGATCGCCGCCACGAAATCCTCCGTTGTGGCGGCTTCTCCGTCATGACGTTGGAAATACAGACGCATCCCCCGCATAAAGCGCTGTTCACCCAGAAGGGTTCTCAGCATGCGAATCAGCTCAGCACCCTTTTCGTAGATCGTTGTTGTGTAGAAATTGTCGATGGCCTGATACGCATCAGGCTTCACCGGATGAGCTGTGGGCCCGGCATCCTCACGAAACTGGGTGTTACGGAGCATCGATGCATCCTCAATGCGTTTCAACGCCGAAGAATGCAGATCAGCCGTGAAGCATTGGTCGCGAAATACGGTGAGGCCCTCCTTCAGCGACAGTTGAAACCAGTCGCGGCAGGTGATCCGATTGCCAGACCAATTGTGGAAATATTCATGGGCCACCACACTCTCAATGCGTTCGAGTTCTCCATCGGTCGCCGTTTCTGAATCGGCGAGAACCAGCTTTGAATTGAAGATATTCAGACTCTTATTTTCCATGGCGCCCATGTTGAAGTGGCGCACTGCGACGGTGTTGAATTCATCGAGGTCGTACTCGAGGCCGTAGACGTGTTCATCCCAAGCCATGGATCGTTTCAGGGATTCCATGGCGTGGGATGTGTAAGGCTCATCTCCAGCTTCCACGTGCAATCGCAAGGTCACTGCCCTGCCTGATGCCGTGGTGTATCGGTCTCGGATTTCCCTCAGGTCACCTGCGACCATTGCAAAGAGATAGGAGGGTTTTGGGAAAGGATCTTCCCAGACCACGGCGTGCCGATCCGGGGACTGAAGAACAGGCCCGGCCTCGATGGCATTGCCATTGGAGAGCAGTACCGGATATCGCTCACGATCCGCTTCGATGCGCACACGGAAACAGCTGAGAACGTCCGGGCGATCAGGGTGAAAGGTAATTCGCCGAAATCCTTCTGCTTCGCATTGGGTGGTGAGCATGCCACCACTGGAATAGAGCCCTTCCAGTGAACCGTTGGCTGCGGGATCGAGCTTGCAAACCGTCGTCAGGGTGAACGCTTGGTTCGGCGGCTCATGAAGTTCGAGGCCGGATGCATCCAGGCTGTAGGCATTTGGGCCGAGGGCCTGACCATCAAGAGCAATGGAGATCAGATCGAGATCAACACCCTGAAGACGCAATGGTTCCGAGAATTGCAGGAGTGGCTCGAAGTGCAGCTCAGCCGTCACCACGACGTCGTTCTGCTGAATGTCAACATTCAGCTCGATTTTTGGAATCTTGTATGGAACTGGTTGGTAATCCTCAAGACGAACGCTGGCTTGAGGGGAGGGTGTGCTGACCATGGCTGACTCTTACTGGTCAGATCCTGACGTCCTGGCACCGATGCTGATGGGGGTGAAAACCTCACCCCCGGATCAGCTGCTTACTGAGCAGCCCGTTGCTTCTTGAGAGCTTCCTCCACCTTGGTCTTGACATCGGCAGGCACCTTGTCTGGGCAGAACTGAATAGCTCCAGTAATGATCTGGAATTCAGCTCCCGAGAAGAGCTGCTCGTTGCTGAGCTTCTTGTCGCCCGTGGAGGCGACAAGGCCACCATGGCGACCGTTGAGCAGCTGGACATAGGTCGCTGCAGCGATACCCACTGCTTTCGGGAACTCAACACCAGCTGTCCTGGCATTGCAGACATAGGAGGAGCCCATGCCGCGATAGAGGAAGATATCGCGATCCGAAGCAGGCTGAGTCTTAGCAGCGCCTTGGGCCATCGCGGCGCTGCCGGCCACCAAAAGAGTCAGTGTGGCCAGTGGTGTGGCCACCACGGAACGGAATCGACGAAGTGAAGCCAAGGATCTGACCAATCAACTGAGACATGTTGCACCATTCTTCACCATTCGCACCATTAAGGGAGGAATGAAGTGCGACCGTCCCTTACTCAGCCTGAAATCGGTGCTGAAGCATCTTCGATGCGGGTTTCATGGTGGTGCTCAACAATTTCAAGATCTCCCTTCTGCCAGCTGTAGATCGCTCTGGAGCGAAAACGGTCCTGATCGATCAATCGAGTGTATTCCTGCACATCCCAGTCGAGGTAGTGAGACTCGAAAACAACCTCATGCTCATCAACCTGGCGGATCTGGGTTCGTGATTCCACTTCTTCTAAATAGGCCCGACTTCGCTGCAGTTGATGGCCCAGCAGGGTGGCCTCCATCACGCCCTCCCTTTGATAACGGGGCTTCTTATCGAAGAAATCGGTGTCATGCTCAGGCCACCAGCTCATGCGATAGCGCGGCTTTCCGACACGGGATTCCGCGAAAATCTCCACTCGAATCATCATGTCGAGGAACAACACTTCCTCGTTTTTGAAAACGTACTGGCGACGTGAACGCCAGAGGCCCAGGTTACGTGCGAACCAACGGCGCAGATTGCCGTCGAGCGGAACCCGCGGGGAAGCGGGGAAATCCCCGTCCGGCGGCTGGGCGCCGCGACGTTCGACAGGCAGAAGGGGCATGCTGTGTCCTGGGTGACAACAGTCTGTTCAAATGTGTCTTAGCGGATCTGCCGCTCTTTGCAAAAACCCATAAGGTGAGGCACATCTTTGCGAGCATCGCCTGGTGGTCGGGATTGACCCCACACCGCGTCAGCAGCTAGTCCTTCTTCTTGTTGCAGGTCGTCATCACCTCTCGAGTGGTGATCTCCGTTCCCTGATCCAGTTTCTGGAAAAAGAGGACTGTGGCTTTGACGTGACGCTTCAGATGGCTGATCCCACGGAGCAGCCGGAGCTCCTGGAACTTCATCGTCTGGTTGTGACACCAGCGCTGGTGAAGCTCCAGCCTCTCCCGAAGCAGGTGTTTGCTGGCACCAGCATTTTCCAACAGCTGCGGGGATGGGTTCCGCGCTGGCAGCAGGACGAAGTGGTGAGCGGCCTCGGACTCAGCCTCAAGCCGACAGAGCTCGATGGCAGCCGCACGCAGCGAGAGCTTCAGCTCGAAGACCAGCTTCTGGTGTTACGTCAGGAAAATGAGACACTGATTGATCGGCTGCAGTCGCAGGAGCGATTGCTGCGGATGGTGGCCCACGAGCTGCGCACTCCCCTGACAGCGGCCACCCTTGCATTGCAGAGCCAGCAACTGGGTCAGATCGACCTCACCCGCTTCAGAGACGTCCTGAAGCGACGCCTCGACGAAATCGCCCTGCTGTCAAAGGATCTTCTTGAGGTTGGAAGCACCCGCTGGGAAGCCCTCTTCAATCCGCAGAGGCTGGATCTCGCCAGCGTGGCGGCGGAGGCGATCCTGGAGCTGGAGAAGCTCTGGCTCGGAAGAGATGTCACCATCAACACCGATATTCCAGCAGATCTGCCACTGGTGTATGCCGATCAGCGGCGCATGCGCCAGGTGCTCCTCAATCTTCTCGAGAACGCTCTGAAATACACCCAAAATGGAGGGACTATTTCAGTGGCCATGGTGCATCGCACCAGCCAATGGGTTCAGGTCAGCGTGAGTGACAGCGGGCCTGGAATACCTGAAGAGGAACAGCAACGCATCTTTCTGGACCGGGTCCGTCTTCCCCAAACCTCCGGGGGAGCGTCTGGCTTCGGCGTGGGCCTGTCCGTATGTCGCCGCATCGTGGAAGTGCATGGCGGCCGGATCTGGGTGGTCTCTGAACCCGGCAAGGGAGCCTGCTTCACCTTCAACGTTCCGGTCTGGCAGGGACAAGGCCATGAAAAAGATTCAACTGTCTTGACGGAGGGTCTCTCGGCCCCGTAATTTCATTTGGTGATCGGGAGCACACCCGCGATCACGGCCTCGCCCCCATCGTCTAGAGGCCTAGGACACCTCCCTTTCACGGAGGCGACAGGGGTTCGAATCCCCTTGGGGGTATTAAACAAGTAAGAGATACTTAATAGTCTTGAATCTAATTTTTTAGATTGACTCAAGACTTATCTCAGCTTTAAGTGCGCCGCATAGCTTCTTTTTCGACTGCCAGTAGGTTTTCACTGAGATCCTGTTTCAAGCGCTGTTCGATCAAAGCAATGGGCATTCCAACGCAACCTTGCACTGTCAGGTCGTAGAGAATCAACGTTGCATCGGGAACGGACTGGAGCCTCCAGCAACCTTCAAAACGTCGAAAATCTCCTTTCAACATTCGAAACTGAAGCAGTCCCTCCGGGCGATGCTCGGTCAACTCAAGGTGAACTGAAGCGGAAAATTTGAGCCCTAAAAATTGCTGGCTGCCCACCTGTGACAGCGTCACCAAATTCCCCTGTCTTGAGAGGAGGGTGCTGTTCGTGAGGTTAGGGATGAAATCGCTCAGACCCTCGTAATCCGTGAGAACCGACCAAATTGCATCCACTGGAAGACTTGACCGCAGCTGCACAGCAAGCCGACGCACTCCTTGCGGGAGTCGCTCCATGGTCTGCTCTATCGGCTGGTGCACGCCCAGGGATGCTCGCTGGAGTGTCCTCAACAAGGCTTCGCTGATCAACCTTAGAAAGATAACAACATATTTTTAATGTCTGTCCACAACCCCATGCAGTGGTTTGTGCAGGGCTGTGAAGGCCTGCCGGTTAACCCGAGCCCACGCCTATGATCGCGCCGTCTCTAAGGGATGCGAGATCTCATGCGTGTCAGTTCTGCAGCGAACAGCACCTACAACGAGAGGGTCTTCACGCTGGTTGTGGTGGGCCTGCAAGCTGCCGCTCAACGCCGTTCGGAACAAATCTTCAGAGTTTCTTATGACCGCTTGCAGTCAACTGTCCAGCGGATTCATGCCCGTGGTGGAACAATCCAATCAGTTACCGCCGGCTCTGAACCAGCTCAGTCCCAGTCTCAGTCCGCCGGATTACCTGTCTCCGCCTCCCCAACCGTGACCAACACTCCTGCCAAGCCAGCGCACAAAGTTGTGCCCGTGAATCTCTACAAGCCCAAGACCCCCTTCATTGGCACGGTCACGGAGAACTACAGCCTGCTGAAAGAGGGTGCGATCGGACGGGTGCAGCACATCACTTTCGACCTCAGTGGCGGTGACCCCCATCTCGACTACGTGGAAGGCCAGTCGATCGGAATCATCCCAGCAGGTGAAGATGCCAAAGGCAAGCCACACAAGCTCAGGCTGTATTCCATCGCCAGCACACGTCACGGCGACAACATGGCTGGCAACACGGTGTCCCTCTGTGTTCGCCAACTGGAATACAAAAACGAAGCTGGCGAAGAGATCAAAGGGGTCTGCTCGACCTACCTCTGCGATATCGAGCCAGGCACCAAAGTGAAGATCACCGGTCCTGTGGGCAAGGAGATGCTCCTTCCTGACGATGAGGACGCCAACGTGATCATGCTGGCCACAGGCACAGGGATCGCGCCGATGCGCACCTACCTCCGCCGCATGTTCGAGCCTTCAGAGCGGGAGAAAAACGCTTGGACCTTCAAGGGCAAGGCTTGGTTGTTCATGGGTGCACCCAAGACTCCAAACCTCCTTTACGACGAAGATTTCGAGCACTACCAGCGCGAGTTCCCCGACAATTTCCGCTACACCAAGGCGATCAGCCGCGAGCAACAAAACACCAAGGGCGGTCGGATGTACATCCAGGACCGTGTCCTCGAACATGCTGATGAAATCTTCTCCATGATCGAGAACCCCAAAACACACGTTTACATGTGTGGTCTGCGGGGCATGGAACCCGGCATCGATGAGGCCATGAGTGCTGCTGCTGCCGCCAAGGGACTCGACTGGTCGGAGCTCCGCCCCAAGCTCAAGAAGGCTGATCGTTGGCATGTGGAAACTTACTGAGTTTCTCTTCTGGGCCTAGAAATCTTGAAAGCCCGCCTCACGGCGGGCTTTTTTGATGCTTTAACGCTGAAGACAACCAGCGCCTGAATCGTGGCGGGTTGTTCTGGAGCACTGTCAGGACGGAGATTCCTGGTTAAACCTGCGTCAGAACGACCTGTGCCATGAGCGCAACGATGACGAACCCGCTGAGGGTCGGACTGCGTCAGGAGCGAGTGATCGCACCCCAGTGCCTAGTGATCTTTGGTGCGAGTGGAGACCTCACCCATCGCAAGCTTGTTCCAGCTTTGTTCGAGCTGTTCCTGCAGCGACGCTTGCCAAGCGAATTCGCTCTTCTTGGCTGCGCCCGTCGCCCCTGGAGCGACGAAGAGTTCCGCCAGAAGATGGCTGCGGCCATGGAGAAGACGGTGAAGGAGAACCGCGTGGCATGGGAGCAGTTCTCAGCGGGCATGTTCTATGAGCCAGTGGATCTGCAGCAGCCTGAGGATCTGGTGAAACTGGGTCACCGGCTCGACAGCATCGACCGTCTCCGGGCAACACGCAGCAACCGCACCTTTTATTTGTCGGTTTCGCCGAAGTTCTATGGCAGTGGTTGCCGGGCACTTGCCGATGCGGGCTTGCTGAAAGACCCCCAACGCAGCCGTGTGGTGATTGAAAAGCCCTTTGGACGGGACTACGGCAGCGCCCAGGCTCTGAACCGCATCGTTCAAAGCTGTGGCCAAGAGAATCAGATCTTCCGCATCGACCACTATCTCGGCAAGGAAACGGTGCAGAACATCATGGTTCTGCGCTTCGCCAACACCATTTTCGAACCGATCTGGAACCGGAATTACATCTCCAGCGTTCAGATCACAGCGGCGGAAACCGTTGGCGTTGAAGAGCGTGCCGGGTACTACGAAACCTCCGGTGCCCTGCGCGACATGGTGCAGAACCACCTGACGCAGATGCTGGCGATCACGGCCATGGAGACGCCGGGGCGTTTCGACCCCGAGGCGATTCGCAGCGAGAAAGCCAAGGTGCTGCAAGCGGCTCGCCTGGCTGATGAAAACGAGCCCTGGAAATGCTGCATCCGCGGGCAGTACGGCCCGGGTGGAACCCAGGAGACTCCTCTTGCCGGATACCGGCAGGAACCAGGGGTGGATCCCAACAGCACCACGGAAACCTACGTGGCCATGAAGCTGTTCATCGACAATTGGCGATGGCAGGGGGTGCCGTTCTATGTGCGCACCGGGAAGCGCTTGCCGAAACGTCTCAGCGAAGTGGTCCTCACCTTCAGGGAAGCTCCCGTTCACTTGTTCGATGCCGCAGGCGGCGGTCCCACCGCAAACCAGCTGATCCTGCGCATCCAGCCCGACGAGGGTGCGGAATTCCGCTTCGAGGTGAAATCCCCTGGATCAGGCATGCGCAGCCGCCCGGTTGAGATGGAATTCTCATACGACGAATCCTTTGGTGAACCATCTGACGAGGGTTATGTCCGTCTGCTGGCGGACGCGATGCTCGGCGATCCCACCCTGTTCACCCGCAGCGATGAAGTGGAGGCGGCCTGGCGCCTATACACCCCATTGCTGGAGCTCATTGAAGACAGCCCTTGGCAGCTGCCGATTCATCCCTATGAATCCAGAACCTGGGGACCGGCTGCTTCTGATGCGTTGCTGGCCCGCGATGGCCTGCTCTGGCGCCGTCCCTGACTGTTCCTGACCGACACCGACCCCATCTCAATCAGCTGAACCATGTCCCCCCAGCTCACGCTTCAGACCCCCCTGGAACTACCCCCTGCGGAAGTTCCCAGCTACCTGGACCAGCTCTGGTCGCGCGACCAACAGGGAGGCGTTGGATCCCACACGTTTTGTCTTCTGATCTGGCAGCCGTCCTGGGTGGAACAACAGCTGGTGCGCACCGGTCGCCTGGAGGGATCGATCACTGGAGTGCAGCGCGCCGAACTGATTCAGGCCGGTCGCCAGGCCGTCGTGGATGGAGATCTGCCATTGAGCACACCACCTCTGACATCCCCGGTCGCGACCTGCTTGAGCAGCATGGAGGGAGCTCTCAAGGCCGATGATCTGCGCGGTCAGCATGTGGATGCTGCCCTCAGCGCCCTCAGGCCCCGCAGGCTCATCACCCTGGCCCCAAGCCTGGATGACCAGCAAGCTTTAGAGACACTGGTCGCCGCTTACTGTCCGCTGCCTGAGGAGGGTGGCGGAACCGTTGCCTGCGGTGACGTGGTGGTTCTGCGTGGGGGTCAACCTGCGCTGAAGAACGGCCTCTCGATCCTGCAACCGCTGCTGCCAGAGGATCTGCCCTCCTGGGTGTGGTGGAACGGTGCCCTGGATGAAGCGCCCGAACTCCTGATGGAGATCGCCGGTTCCCCACGACGCCTGATCATCGATTCTGCCCTGGGTGACCCTGGGTTTTGCCTGAATCTGCTGGCGACAAGAATCGAAAGTGGCCAGGCCGTGAACGATCTCAATTGGCTGAGGCTTGGAAGCTGGCATCAAACCCTGGCCATGGTGTTCGATCCGCCGAATCGCAGAAATGCCCTCGGCCACGTGGTGCAGCTGGACATTGATGTTGAAGGGAACCATCCGGTTCAGGGACTCCTGTTGGCCAGCTGGATTGCCGATCGTCTGGGATGGCATCTGCAGCGCACCCAGCACCATGACGACCACAGCATCAGTGCTGAATTCTTGAGAGCCGATGGTGTGGCTGTGCAGATGCACGTTTCACCAGTACCCATGGGGCAACCGAGCATTCACCCCGGCCAGATCGTGGGATTGCGCCTGATCTGCAAACCCGAGGAGAAACCCGCGATCTGCGTGATCCTCTGTGCAGAGTCGGGGGGCTGCATGCGCCTGGAGGCCGGCGGGATGGCCAGCATGGAGCTGATTGAAGAAGTGGTGTCGATTCAGTCTGTATCTGTCGAAGCCGATGTAGCCAAGCTGCTTGATGGTGGACATGACACCACCAATCCGCTTCTGGAAGCCGCTGCCCCCCTGGCTGCCAAGCTGATCAGGTGATGTCCCCCTGAGCGGGACCGTCGTTTCGCTCTCCTGCTCGTTCATGGCCTGTGTGATTGCTGCTCCGGCCAGCGGCAGTGGCAAAACCCTGCTCACTCTCTGTCTGATCGCCTGGGCTCGGAATCAGAAGAAGAGCATCCAGCCCTTCAAGGTTGGCCCCGATTACCTCGATCCCCAGCTTCTCGGCCTCAGTGCCGGCAGGGTCTGCCGGAACCTCGACCTGTCCCTCTGCGGCCACGACTGGGTGGATCTCAGTTTCCGTGGTTTCGGCGGACTCTGCGACATGGCCATCGTCGAAGGCGTGATGGGTCTGTACGACGGCATCGGAGCCAGCTCCGAAGGGAGCACGGCTGCTGTCGCCAGGCATCTGAATCTGCCTGTGGTGCTGGTGGTGGATGCGGGCAGACAGGCCCGATCCCTGGCGGCCGTGGTACGCGGTTTCCAAACTCTGGAGCCACGCGTGAACCTGGCGGGAGTCGTGCTCAATCGCGTGTCCAGCCAGCGCCATCGCGAGCTGCTGGAAACCGTGCTCGACGAGATCAACGTTCCCTGTCTGGGAACCCTGCCAAGACACGCGAGCCTGAATCTTCCCAGTCGACACCTCGGCCTGGCACCGGCCCATGAGCTCGGGGCGATGCAGGAACGGATCGCTCGCTGGGCCGCGCTGGCATCCGCCCATCTGGATCTGCAGAGATTCGGACCGTTAATGAAGGCACCTGCCGCCGGTCCGGATCCGATTCAAACCGTGCTGGCCCCGGCCTTGGAGCAGCGGCCCAGATGCTCTGCCATGCCTGTGGCCGTCGCCCAGGACGAGGCCTTTCATTTTCGTTACCCGGAAATGCAGGAATGCCTGGAAGCCATGGCCATGCCCGTCATTCCCTGGAGCCCTCTCGCCAATGAACCACCACCGGCCCAGGCTTCCGGATTGATCCTGCCGGGTGGCTTTCCTGAGCTGCACGCAGAAGCTCTCAGTCACTGCCGCCTAAGCCTTTCAGCCCTTCAGCAGTGGATCACCCAGAAACCCCTCTACGCAGAATGTGGCGGCATGCTCATGCTCGGCGAGTCACTCAGTGACGCTGAAGGAACGCACCATCCCATGGCAGGCGTGCTGCCCTTTCGCGCAGAGCGCGGAGCCTTGCAGGTGGGGTATCGCACGCTGAGTGCAGCAGACGATGGATTACTGCTGCGCTCAGGGGAGCGCTTGAAAGGGCATGAATTCCACCGCTGGCAATTGAGCAAAGAATCCGGTGATTTCGTTGGACGCATGAAACCCCTATGGCAAGTTGAGGGGTGGAAAATCTCGCGGAGACACGAGGGATGGAGCCTTCCGAGCCTGCACGCCAGCTGGGTACACCTCCACTGGGCCGGCTCCTCGACGATCTCATGCCGATGGCGCGCCGCTCTCGAAACCGCGGCGATGCGGAGCGCGGACGTTTCCTGAGCCGAAACAAACACAAGACCACGATCCAGAAAGAACGCTGGCGCTTTCTCGTAGAGGGCAAGGTTCAAGGTGTTGGGTTCAGACAGGGTTGTTGTCGACGCGCCATGGATCTCAGCCTCAGCGGGTGGGTTCGCAACCTTCCCGATGGCCGGGTGGAAGTGCAGGCCGAGGGAACGCCCATGGCTCTCAGTGAATTGCGCCTTTGGTGCGAACGCGGTCCCAGGGGGGCGCGGGTCAGCGTGGTGAGGCCCTCGCAGATGCCCATCACAGGGGCTGACTGGTTCGAGATCCGCAACTGACCAGGACCAGGAATCACACCAGCGACACCTCCAAGGGTTGCCCGTCTGGTCACAATTCAGTTGAAGCGAGTCCATCAGCCCATGGCCGAACATCGCCAGCTCTGGCTACTGCGTCATGGAGCTACAGAATGGGCCAAGAACGGACGGCACACCGGCAGCACCGACCTTCCTCTGCTGCCTGAGGGAGAGGAGGAAGCTCGTCAGCTGGCGCCTGTGCTGAAAAGCCAGACCTTTGCCGCCGTTTTCAGCTCCCCTCTGCAACGAGCTCGTCGGACCTGCGAGCTGAGTGGCCTCGGAGAGCAAGCCCAGGTGATGCCCGAATTGCTGGAATGGAATTACGGCGATTACGAGGGAGTGACTACGCCGGAAATTCGCGTGACAGTCCCGGGTTGGACAGTCTGGAGCCATGAATGCCCCAATGGGGAAGATGCCGACGCCGTGCAGCAACGCTGCGAGATCGTCATCAACCGTGCTCTGGAGGTCGCCGAACCAGGGGATGTTGCACTTTTCGCCCATGGACACCTGCTCAGAGCATTGGCCGGAACCTGGCTAGGTCTCGGAGCAGTGGGTGGCCGCTTATTGAAACTTGGAACAGGGAGCATCTGCGTACTGGGATTCGAACGCGAGAACCGTGCAATCGTGCGCTGGAATGCGCCAGCAGGGGGCCGATTCTGATGAGCGACACCACTCTCTGGGCGGAACTGCTGGCCTACGGCACGGGCATCGGCCTCTCGCCGATTCACATCGCCGTTCTGCTGCTGCTCCTGCTGGGCCCACAGCCCCTGCGCCGCGGAGGCTGGTTTGTTGCGGGCTGGGTGGTCACCACACTGCTCACCGCAACGCTGCTGGTGACCATTGGCCACACCCTGGTTCTCGACATGAGCCAGGGCTCTCATCACCGCACGGGTCTTGATCTGCTGGCGGGGGGGGCCTTGGTGGCGATCGGAGGCAAAGAGCTCCTGCGTTCTCTGGCCGATGGCGCCGAACCACCGGCCTGGACCACAAGCATCGATCGCTTTGTCGCCATGCCCCTTCCGCTGCTTCTGCTGCTCGGCGCGGCGGGTGAGGTGATCAGTCCCGACGACCTGGTGCTCTTCGCCAAATCGGCGGGTGTTGTTCTCTCATCGCAGTTGCCGACCTGGCAGGAGTTCGTTGGCTTGGCATTTTTCACCATCGGAGCCAGCGTGTTTCTCCTGGTCCCGCTGCTCGCCGTGATGTTTGGCAGGGAGAAGGTGATTCCAATCCTGAAAAAAGGCAAGAACGTGCTATTTGCCCGAAGCGGATTAGTGGTGGGGGGAGTCAGCCTGGGCCTGGGTACTTATCTGGGATGGCAAGGATTCAGCGGTCTGCGCATGCTCTGAACGATCAGCCACACATTCAGTCGCACTTCACAACCGGCTCGGAAACGTTTAGTGGCGAAGCACTGCATACGCTTGCAGCAGCCACGTTCTGGTCATGCCTTCACTGCATCATTTCAGTCTCTCTGCACTCACTGTCGTCGCAGCGGCGTCCCTCCTGTCATCACCGGCCAGTGCTCATCCACAGAAGAAGCGCCATGACCATGAGAAGCAGAAGGTCTACAACCGTGGATTCCAGAAGGGTTATAACAGGGCCATCAAACAGGTTCGCCAGCCGTATTACGTTCCCCAGAAGGTTTACAACCGGAACTTCAAACGAGTCGTGAAAGATGCTTACCGGCCATACTACGCGCCTCAACGCTTCTACTCTCAACGCCCGATTGTTGTGGCGCCGGCACCCTGGGTGGCACCACGGCGACTGATTTTGAATCCCTATCTGCAGGGAACACGCGTAAATGTCGGCTTCGGGTTCAACGTTCACTAAGGAACACAAGGGTGAGCGTGCGTGTGGAAATCTCTGACAGCAATCAATCGACATATGCAAATCGGATCCAAGAGTTTGGAGCCTGATTTCTGATTGCTGCCACCCAAGTCTGATGATCAATCAGGATGGGACAAGCAACCGCCCATGCACCCAAGCTTTCCTGGTTGTTGCATCGGGCTCAATCCACGGATTAGTACGAGGCGACAGAAACAGTGGTCCTGGTTATTTAGAGTGCGGATTAACAGCTCGCCGAAACCAATGCTTCCCACGAAGCTCCTCCTCTGGAAGCCACGGTTTTGATGCAGCACATCCTCTTGATCTACGGCGCTGTGACGTGGATCCACTTCTGCCTTTCAGAATGTGGAAAGTGATCAAACCCATCGATCAAATCAGACCGATCGCTAATTGTGGTGGACTCGATGGTGTTAGTGCAGGTCAGGGCGTCGCTCCTGATCATTCCTGTCGCTGCAGGAATGTTGATCGTTGCGCCTGTTTGATTGGTGACGTTGACCGTAAGGCTTTCAGCAAGCCACTGAATACAATCAACGAAACAGCCTGATCTACGAGAATAGCGTTGGATGCTGCAATCGATAACCGAGATCCTTCAGTCGATGATTGCTGATACAGCGGCTGAATGGAGGGGCAGGGGCGGGAGCACCAGTCCATCGAACCCTTTCAAGACCTTGTTGGATCAAGGTGCGGTCGACCAGATCTCTATCCCGTAGGGGTTCATCGTTGACCACATTCACCAACCCCGTCCAGCAACCGTTGATCGCAGCGAGCGCTGCTCCCGCAGCATCTTCCACATGAACCCAGTTGCTGAACGATCCACCATCTCCGGGGAGTTGCTTCCCAGCAAGACCTCGCAGACGGTCCTTGATCTCGCGCCCCGGTCCATAGAGGGCGGCCAAACGCAACACGCAAACCTTGCGGTTCTCCTCCATCAACTGCATGACCAGTCGTTCGCTCTCCAGGAGCACCTCTCCACGAGCCGTGCGTGGCCTGGCTGGTGTGTCTTCGTTCACCCAAGCATCTGAGGCATGGCCATACACCGAACAGCTACTCGTGTAAATGATGTGATGCAACGCCGGCAACTCCGCAATCACAGAACTCAGGCAGTGAAAGCACTCCTCAAACGTGCTTCGGTAAAGATCAACATCACCCTGCCGATTGCCTTTCGGACCAAGGGTGAACACCGCGACACTGCTGTTGTGCAGGGCTTTCCTCAGGTGATCGGGGTTGGTCGCATCGCAGATCTGAACACGATCGGCGAGTGGATTCAGTTCACGGAGTCGAAGCTCGCTCGTTGTTGTCAACACAAGGGGGACAGCCTGGCGTTGTAACTGCAGCTGTCGGGCCAACGCAGTGCCGACGTAGCCGCTGCCCACAATGGTCAGAACCATGTGCCTGCAAACGCAGGAGATACCATAAGGAGCTCAGCACATTGCAGCGAGTGACCCGCTGAACTCCTGTCATCAATGGCCAACGGCGCAGACTTGCTCTCACCAGATGGCTCAGAAAGACTGAGTGAGGTCAAGCTTCCGCAACTGATGACAGGAACACACCGTTTTGATTGCCCTTGGTTTCAGCGGTGGTAGCAATAATGGTCGTCAAGGCTGATAGCTATTTCACATAGGCGGGGTGAAAGTGTGTCCAACAGGCTCAACCGTGACCTGGATTGGTGCTTCGGTAGACACTCAGAAGTACGCCACTCCGATCGACGCTCCACTTGCACCGCCAAAAGTGCCGAAGGATACCAAAACCCAATCTTCAGAGCACATGACCCCAAGGTGCCTTGAGCCAGGCGCTTCATCCCAATCTTTCCTTCCTGAAGCAGTGGGGTGAGTGATTCACAAACGAGCGAGCGAGGAATTAAACATGCAGTCCACCTCTAAGAACAGCAAAGAGGCACTTTCAAAGCAGTTGTCGGTCGTTAGTTGACATGCATTGGAGAGTGAATGCTGAGATCAATGACCGATACATTGAACGCACCATAGAAGAAGCTTCTGAGCGAGGTGTCTGCCCTTGTCGATACTTCCGATCCATACGGACTGGCAATGCTCACGACGACTCAGAAAAGGCTTAAGAAACTCGAGGCTTTAAAATTCTGCATCTTGTTGAAAGCCCAGCCGCTTATCCAGCCAAAAAAACAAAAATTAACCTCGAAAGCCAGCTTAGCCAAGATTTCTTTTTCATCAAATCCTCAGCCAAATCAAATCGATTTACAATTGAACTTTTCTACAAAGCGATGCCATAACAAAACCAGCTCCAACCACCAGAATGAATTTGTTCAAGTATTGGCAAGCCGCTTTCAATCCAAGCGGTTTTGACAGCTGGATGAATCAAAAAATTTCATTCTTCGGCATCAAATCGAGGGACAATACTATCCTTTCCTATGATTCAGACAGTTATATCCGTGGCGGGGGAAACAATGATCTACTGATCGCCGGCAAGGGCATAGATCTTATCGATGGACGCGGAGGAAACGATATCCTTTTAGGGGATAGACTGCCCAATCAAAGTGATTACAACGCAGATGGGTCAATCTACACATCTTCCTCATTCAACAAGGATGAATCAGATATCTTAATCGCAGGCAGGGGTGATGATATTTTAATCAATCAATTTGGATCTGACTACTTTTCAGGAGGTAGGGGAAACGATCGGATCATCAGCCTGAGCGACTCAGGAGTTCCAACTGGAAATAATATTCCAATCTTAGATAATAATTCAACAGAAAATCAACTTTCACAACTAGATTTCTCAGTCAACACTATCAATACCAACGACTTGGCAGCAGATGACACGCTCATCGGCGGGGAGCAAGCTGATAGCTTTGAATTCCATCTACTCATTAATGCACGCAAAGAAATTGTAGACAAACATACTGATTTTGAGACAGGAATTATCAACTGGGGAATGAACGGGGTTGCGGGTGAGAACGACAACTACCATGACCATTGGGTCGACGGAATCGGAAATGACATAATCCAAGATTTCAACTCAAAAGAAGGAGACAGAATTCTTATATCCGGCCATACAGTTCAGGCAATTTTACTGGAAAACAACGAAACTCTCAACGAAGCTTTGATCGGGGTTTACAGCGACCAAGGTGCTGACGGTATGCGCGGGAATGGTGCTCATGATTTGGATGTACTTGGAACCATTAAAGTGTTTTACAAAGGAAGTTTTGATTTTGATTCCGACGTCGACATCCAGCAAAAAGACTATGGAGCTTATGGCGTTGACAGCAACATAGCAGCAGAAATTGAATCCAAAGACGAGGTCTTATTGGCAAGAACGACTGCAAGAATTACAGGGAACGCCAATGACAATAATTTAGAAGGCGATTCGGGCAAGAATCGCATCAACGGCCTTTCTGGCGACGACAGGATTGCTGGATATGATGGAAACGACAAACTTCATGGAGGCTCCGGCGCGGATCACCTCCTTGGCGATAGAGAATCTAGTCAAAGTGATTTTCATGAAAAAGGTTACTTTATTGCCGACAAGCAAATGTCTTACGATGACAAACTCATTGGAGGCTCTGAGGATGACCTGCTTGTCGACCAGTATGGGAAAGATCGCTACAGGGGAGACGCTGGAAATGATCGGCTTGTCAGTTTAAGTGATAGCAGTATTCCCAATGACAATAAATCGCTACCAGCAGGGGTTGAAGACGGAAGCGACATCGAAAAGTTAGCTTTCGAAAATGAGTACTTCAATCCTGTTGGCATTTCTGCCAACGATGTTCTGACAGGTGGAGAGGGAGCAGATACTTTCGAATGGCGTTTATTAATCAACGCATCGAAAGATATCGTCGACAAACACACAAATGCTTCAACTGGTGTGATCGACTGGGGAATGAATGGAGTCGCAGGCGAAAACGACAATTATCATGACCATTGGGTCGACGGCATTGGAATTGACACAATCACCGACTTCAGCGGAAATGGCGGAGAAAATGATCAAATCCTCATCCAGGGACACACGGTTCGAGCACTCCTACTCTCAAACAGTGATAATGAGGCTTTGATTGGTGTTTACAGTGATCAAGGAGCCGACGGTGAACGCGGGAATGGAGCCCATGACTTTGATGTGTTAGGACTCATTAAAGTCAACCACGATGGAAACTTCTCATTTAACGAAGACTTGTCAGTCAATGGTGCAGATTTTGGTGCTTACGGACCTGGTTCTGGCCTGGATGATTTATGGGTCTGAATACCCCGGCTTCCAATAACAATCAAGTCATTCATCCGACCATCAAAAAAGAACTTTCTCAATTGCCAGAATAAATTGCTGAAGACAAGCAAAAATCATTGAGAACTTTTGATCCAGGCCAAGAGCAGTGGTCTTGACCTGGACATCTGGTGTTAATAACAACCGTATGATCAAAAGATGCTCTGAAAGATCTTGTCACCAATACTCGACCTTGAATCCAAAGGCTGATCAGAACAGTCAACCGAAAAATTGAAAGCACTGTCCATCTGGAAGATCTATTTATCAATTCGCCAGGGCTCGAGCCCAATGTTGCGTTGAGGATGGCGAGCCATTCCGGCCTGCCAGCCAAACGCCATGCCGAGCACGGCTGACCGCCACATAAACAAGTTGCCTGCGCAGATCAAGGTCCTGAGGCCAGAACACATCGTCGGCGACGAAGACCTCACCAAAACTGCTTCCCTGACTGCGATGCACGGTGAGCACTGCTGCAGGCCCAAGGGACGCGAACGCATCACGAACGAGGAAATAGCGGCGCCAGAGTGGACGCCCCCCTCGCTGACCAGCGTCTCGAGCCTGCGTTCGCAGGTGCTGAAGAAGAGCATCCAGCTTCTGCCTTGCTGGGGTGCCGACAGGGGGTTGGAGGCGCAGATTGAGCTCGAGTTCCCCACAGCGCACCCGCGCGTTAAGGGTTTCAATCACAGGTGCGCCGAGGCCCGCCAGCGAGAGCTGGGCGTCACCTGCCACTCCGAACTCTGCAAGATCACAGCGTTCTAGAGCGACATCGTCGACCAGGAGTTCACGGTTGGAGCCCAGTACCAGATCGGGTTCCTCCCCGGTCTCACCGCCATCCCGTGATGCCGGAGCCATCACCGCCGTGCGGGTGATCAGCACCTCGCCGGGCAACACGGCCATCTGATCGGCCATCTCGCCATGAATCGCACGTCGGGCATGGGGAACAAGGGCCTCAAGCCTGCGGTTGGTGTAACAGAGAATCCTCGCCGCATCGGGATTATCAGTGGCTGCTGCCTGCTGCAGCGCCTCCTGAGCACGTTGCAGCCAATCGGAGCGGTTCATCACCCCCACCTGCCCCAGATCCGTACGGACCGTCGCCAGAAGAGGGGGCACCTCACAGGGCAGTCGACCATCACGGAAACAACTGGCCAACTGCAACACGGGTCCCTGGTGACGGACCACTTGCCGCAGCGTTGCTTGGGCGGCCCGAGTCATCGCGAACACCGGACTTTCGCTTTCGCCCACCGGCGGCAGCTGTGCCGGATCCCCGACGAACACAAGCCGGGTCCCAAACGTATGTGCGCACTGAAGAGCGATCGTCAACAACGAGCTGTCCACCATGGAGGCTTCATCGATCAGCACCAGGCCGAGATGCTCGAGTGCTGATGCCGTCTGCTCGGTTGACTCACACAACTCACGATCCCCCTGCCGCTTGAGCTTGAGGCGCAGCAAGCGGTGAATCGTGGAGGGGTACCAGGTGGGGTGAAGCCCCTCGAGTGCCAGAGCCTGTCTGAGCACTCCAACGGCCTTATGGGTGGGCGCCACAACGGTCCAGCACAGCCCACTGGCCTCCACCTGCTGGAGGAGACGCATCGAGAGGAACGTCTTGCCGCTGCCGGCAAAACCGCTCAGGACGAACGGAACGGTGGCATCCGTTTGCTGCAGCCAGTCGGCGAAAGCATCAGCGGCCTGCTGCTGATCACTGGTGAGAACCAGCGAAGAATGGGCAGGGGTGCTCACCCGAACGCGTGAACAAGGACCTGGGCCAGATCAAGGGGCGAGCCGACCAACACCAGGCCTGGAAGAGCGATCGCTGGGCCAAGAAGACTTCCAACCAGCACCTCCAGCCTGGAGTGCCCTAACCGCTCTTTTAGAGGTTTGTCGGGCGCAGAATCCCAGCAGTGGCTTGCCAAAGCATTCACCCTCTCGGCAGTGAACCCCGCAGCACGACGAACGCCACTGGCGTCGTACATCACCACGAAAGCCACCGTGGACGCCAGGGCGAAAGCGGGGGAGTCAAATCCCTCGAGCCACCCCACCGATGCCGCGGTCCCGGTGACGAGGGCCGAATGGCTTGACGGCATCCCGCCGGTTTCGATCAACACCTGCGGCCGCCAGCGGCGCTGGGTGACCAGCTCAATGAACAACTTGGACAGTTGAGCCAGCCCGCATGCAGCGAGCCCCCAGGCCAGAGAGGCGTTGTCGAGAAGCTGAAGCGGTGCGCTCAACGATGCGAACAGCATGCTCAACGATCCCGGCTCGCGACGTAGTCAGCAAGAGCCAGCAGCGGCTGAGCCTTGGATTTCCACGGATCGAGAGCTGACTTGGCTTGAGACACCAACTCCAGAGCACGGACCCGCGACGGTTCAAGGCCAAGAAGTTTCGGGTAAGTGGTTTTATCGGCAATCAGATCTTTGCCAGCTGTTTTCCCGAGGACCTCACTGCTGGCGGTGACATCGAGAATGTCGTCCACAATCTGGAAGGCAAGGCCGATTCCATTGGCGTAGATACGCATCGCTTCAACCTGGCTGTCATCGGCACCGCCGATCAAAGCACCGGTGACGACACAAGCCCGGAGCAGCGCAGCGGTCTTGTGGAGATGGATGTACTCGAGTGTTTCCAGATCAACCTCACAGCCCTCACTTTCGAGATCCACCACCTGACCACCCACCAACCCGGGGGCCCCGGAAACCAGGGACAGCTCAGCAACCACCTTCAGCAACCTCTCGGGCGGAACCCCCGGACTCCGCAGTGACACCATCTCGAAGGCCCGGCTGAGCAGGGCGTCACCGGCCAGAATGGCCATGGCATCGCCATAGACCTTGTGATTGGTGGGGCGACCACGCCGCAGATCGTCGTTATCCATGGCCGGCAGATCGTCATGGATCAGCGACATGGTGTGGATCATTTCCAGAGCCACTGCCGTCGGCATCGCCAGCGAGGCATCACCACCCACAAGCTCACAGGCGGCAAGACAGAGGATCGGTCTGAGTCGCTTCCCTCCGGCCAGAAGTGAGTAGCGCATCGACTCGCGAAGGGACTCCGGTCGCTCAGGACCAAGCGCCCCATCGAGGGACTTCTCCACAACGTCGCGGGTCTTCGCGAGGTAAGCAGCGAAGTCAAATTCGGCCTGATCTTCACCCGACGGCTTGAGACCTTCAGGACTACTCGCCGTGGCTGTCATGACCAACATGATGCTGGCGAGATTCTGTCAGGCCACAGGTCCCGGACCACGATCAGGGGATCAGATCGTCAAGCTCATGCTCGATCTGGTGCCGTCGACTCCAGGCCAAAACTGCATTAACCAGAAGCATGGTGACAGTCATCGGACCAACTCCACCAGGCACTGGAGATAACGCAGCAACCAAGGGCTCCAGCTCAGCGGCATTCACATCACCGCACAACCCACCCTCAGGCCTGCGGTGAATTCCCACATCAATCACAACGGCACCTTGTGCGACATATTCAGCACCGATCATTTCCGGACGTCCCGCAGCGACGACAAGGATGTCGGCTTGACGGGTCAGAGCCGACAAATCACTGGTTCGGGAATGCGCCACCGTGACCGTTGCATTAGCAGCCTGAAGCATCAGGGCCATCGGCTGGCCAACAAGGATGCTCCGCCCCACCACGACAGCGCGCTTGCCGGACGGATCAATTCCCTGGCTGCGCAACATGGCCATCACACCTGCAGGTGTACAGCTGCGCGGGCCTGGCTCACCTTTCAGCAGTCTTCCAAGATTGAGTGTGTGCAGGCCATCTGCATCCTTATCAGGGTCGATGGCGGCCAGAAGAGGGGTTTCATCGAGACCTGCGGGAAGGGGGAGCTGCAACAGAATTCCATCCACCCGCTCATCGGCATTGAGCTCACTGATGACTCTCAGAACGGTCTCCGGATCTGAAGAGGCAGGCAAGTGAGAACCGAAACTCTGAACACCCACCCTGGCGCAGGCTTTCTCCTTGTTTGCGACGTACACCGCACTCGCGGGATCATCACCCACTCGCAGAACCGCGAGTCCCGGCGGCCGGCCGGCCTGGGCGCACCCGTTGCGGACCTGCTGTGCCAGACGCTCTTCAAGCTCCTTGGCCAGAGCTTTGCCATCCAATCTGAGGGCCATCGCCGACTGATTCCATGTGAATCCAGCATGCCGACCCATCAGAGCTAGCGTTTCCTTTGAAAGCATCCAGACATCTTGCGCTCGCATCCCCTGGCAAGGTTCTGGAGGTCATGGCTCAGGAGTGAATCTCCAAGACGTCCTGTGCTGCGCTGGAGTCGTCTGCAGCGCAGTGTGCTCCTTGCGCTATGCCTGCTCGTGGCCCTCGCATCAAGCTGGCCGTGGCTTGTGCAGCCGGACATTCGCCCCGGTCTGACAGCACCTTTCGACGCAGTGGCACCGAAGGATGCACGGGTGGTCGACAGAGAAGCTCTGAAACAACAGCGTTCCAGCCTGGTCCCGAGCACCCTTGTTCAGGTGATCGACGATCAGCAGGATCAGCAGCTGCGGATGCGTCTCGAGCGGTATCTGGGTGAGTTGGAGCGCGTCGCCAGCAGCGACGACGCTGAACGGATCGGCCCGGTGAACCTCACCATCAAAGAACAGCGGTGGCTCGAAGAACGTTCAGCAGAGGAACGCCTGAGCTGGGATATGGCTCTGCGCCGGGCCCTGGACCGAATGCTCAGCCAGGGATTGGTCAACAACCTGGCGGAAGAGCAGCTGCGTCAAGCCACATCCCTTCAACTCGACGCGCTGGGAGTGGACGAAGTACCAGCACGGACCCTTGGCTCCAAGCTGCTCACGAGCACCGTGCAGGGTGCCAGCAATCTCAAAACCGATCCGCAGCGCAGCCAGAGGCTGATCGAGAAACTGATCACCCAGCAAGGCATCCCCGTCATCGAGGTCAGCCAGGGGGACCTGATCACTCAGAAGGGTGAACCGATCAGTTCCCAGGCCTATGACGTTCTCGATTTCTTCGGCCTGGTGAACCGCAGACCCAAACTGGGAATCTGGTTGGTCCGATTCACAGAATCCCTTGCGGGATGTGGAGTCCTACTGCTTGTGATGCGCCGAGAGCGCCCCTGCCTCGAGGCGCCCCATGGACTGCTCGCGCTGGGATTGCTACTGATTTCCCAGGCCTGCAAGGTTTGGTTCGGCGCAGCCGTGAGCCCATTGGCGGTGATTGTTCCACCGACGCTCCTGCTGGCGCAGGGCCTTGGAACAAACAGCGCCCTGGCTTGGCTGGCGATCGCCAGCCTGCTTTGGCCCACACCGGTCACGGGCCTAGGCGAAGGTCGACTACTCGTTGCTGCGGCAACAGCCACCGTGGCCGCCCTCCAGGCGGGAAGAATCAGAAGTCGTGCTCAGCTGCTGCAACTGGCTGTACTGCTCCCGCTCGGAGCTCTGGTTGTGGAGCTGCTTCTGCTCAATCGGACGGCACAACCACTGGTGACGACGGACTGGAGCCGGTTGCTTCCCAACTCTGGGGATCTGGCATCTGAAGCCTTGCTGCTGGGCCTGCTGATGATGCTGACGATCCTTGTCATTCCTTTGCTGGAAAGTTCCTTTGGACTGCTGACCAGGGCGAGGCTGATGGAGCTGGCCGATCAGGAACGACCGCTTCTGCGCAGACTCTCCTCAGAGGCTCCAGGCACCTTCGAGCACACTCTGATGATTTGCAGTTTGGCCGAGGAGGGCGCGCGCGCAATCGGTGCCGATGTGGATCTGATCCGCACCGGTTCGCTTTATCACGACGTGGGCAAACTCCATGCGCCGAATTGGTTTATCGAGAACCAGACCACCGACCACAACCCTCACACGGAACTCAATGATCCGGTTGCCAGTGCTGGCGTGTTGCAAGCCCATGTGGATGAAGGTCTGAAACTGGCCAGACGCCACCGACTGCCCAGACCGATTGCCGACTTCATTCCCGAGCATCAGGGAACTTTGCGGATGGGGTATTTCATGCACCAGGCAAGGCTGAAGGATCCCGAGATTTCAGAGAAGCGATTTCGCTATCACGGACCGACGCCACGCTCCAAGGAGACGGGAATCATGATGGTGGCTGATGGTTGCGAGGCCGCCCTGCGCTCCTTGCCGCCCGACACAAGCGATACGGAAGCTCGAGCCACTGTGAAACGCATCGTGGAGGCAAGGCTCAGCGATGGACAGTTGCGTCAAAGCGGCCTTAGTCGCGCCGAGCTGGAACTTGTAATGCGGGCTTTTGTGAAGGTGTGGCGCCGCATGCGTCATCGCCGCATTCCTTATCCCATCCCGGCCAAGCGAAGATTCACTGCTTAAGCAATAGCCCAGGCGGGCATTGGAGCGCGCGCGCGCACCTGGCGGCTTGGATCATCAGGGTCAGGAAAACGTAAGGCCAGCGCCCTGAGCCGCAGCCCCGAAGCCGAACAAGGAGAGTTATAAATCGGATCCCCGATGATGGGATGGTGCTGGGCCGCCAGATGGGCGCGCAACTGGTGGGACCGTCCTGTCCTCGGGCTGAGCCAGAGACGTGTGCTGCTCTTCATCAACTGCAGACGACGCCACAGCGTGATGCACTCCTTTCCTTCTGGATGAAAGCCATAGGTGGGCGGCTGTCGCTTCAGACGAGCCAAAGGGAGACGGACCTGCCCGCTGAGACCCGCCAACTGTCCCTTCACCTCAGCGATGTAGAGCTTTCTGACCCGTCGCGTTGCGAACAGGCCCGAGAGGCAGCGCAGCATTCCCAAATCCTTCGCCAAAAGGATGAGTCCTGAGGTGTCGCGGTCGAGCCGATGAACCAGACGAAGGTCTGGGCACTCATGCTGAAGGCGACTGATCAGAGAATCCTGCTGGTGAGGACCCAGACCGGGCTGACACAGAAGTCCTGACGGCTTATCCAGCACGAGAAAGCGTGGATAATCCAGGATGAGAGGAAGTCCGGCAAGCGATTGAAGGGAGGAAGACAACGGCTCAGAGACGACCGCCTCGGCGATGAGCCGGACGGCACCAGTAGATCAGAGCGAGCACGTTGACCAGTCCCAGCAAAACGGCAGTGATGCCGAGAGTGGGAGCATCAGGTCCGAGGACCAGTCGCACAATTCCGTAGGGCAGGGCGCCACCCAGAGCCATGGACAAGGCGACGATGCTGAGAATCACTCCCCAGCGCCGCTGCGCCAGGAGTCCTGCGGAGGCCACGATGCCCACGATTGCCGCTGGCCAGGCCAGGGAAAAGGCCAGAGCGATATTGGTGATCCCCAGGCCTGTGAGCTCTTCACGCCGAAAAGCAAACAACCCGATCAACGGCAGGGCCATGAGATTGCCGACCAGACCCATCCAGGTCATCAACCAGTAGCCGCGAAGCCTGGGCCCCATGGAGTCAGTTTGCAGACCGAGTCACCGTAAGAGGCCGTCGCCGCTCTCACCGCCGTCACCCAAGACCGTTTCCAAGGTATTGAGCAGCAAGGCAACGGCTTCTTCACGATCCAGGTCCATGGCGTCCAACCCGACGCGACTGATCCAGTCATGACAGAGCCCTTCGATCTGATCAAACAAAGGGCTTGAGGCCTGCAGAGCATCACATAACCGCTGGGAAGCCTCTTGATCGATCTCGAGCTGGTCCAGCACCCGATAGCGCTGACCGTCCTCGCCGAGATACGTCAGGTGACCCTCGTCATCGAGCTTTGGAGCTGTGATGGGAGCAACTGAAAATTCGTCCATGGTTCATCAACCTCACGGCGCTTCAAAGGGAACAGCGGGGGGCGCTGACACGGAGTCCGGAGGCAGGCGATCAGCGCAGAATCTGCGAAAGAGTGCTTCAACGTCCCGTGGAGGCAGAATCTGCACCAAACGGGCCTCGATCTCTTCACGTCGCTGCGACTGGTGGTAAAGCCGAAGCTCCTGAACGGTTGTTTTGGAACGGGCCTCGATCGCTTCGAGCGCCTCGTCGATCTGGTAGTCGGCGAGAAGGGCAGCGCCATGGCAGTGCTGCATCACGTGCGCTGACTCGTGGGCGAGCACCTCCCAGATCTGTTTGGGATCGTTCTCGAGATTATTGGCACAAAGAAGAAGGGCATTGCGCTGAGAGTGAAATGCTCCCAGAAGCGAAGGTGGGCAATCTTTGGCCACCATCGTGGCGGTTCCAGCGCGCCGGATCAAAGAGGCGTAGCGACCAATGCGATCCCAGCTCTCAGCGCGCACTGGCCAGGACACCAGGGCAGCAAGAGAAGCCAGCACCAGCGCTGAGGCAACGGAACGACCAGGCCGAATCACCATCCCTTAGTCCCATACCTGCTCTTATTAGAGACAGAAGAGACGCCATAAGGGGCGAAGGTTCGGTTCTTCTACTGATTCAGCCGTTGGACGCTGCTCACCTTGTCGCGGAAGGACTGCTCACGATCAATGCGGGTGTTGACGCGCAACGTGGCATGAAGCCTCGGGACCCCATCCTGATGCAAGCGCTCATGACAAGCCTTGACACAGGCAAAGACCGCGTCCCACTCCCCCTCAATCGCTGTTCCATCGGGTCCCAGCTGATGCTCAAGCCCCGAAGCTCGTATCACCTCCTGACAAACCGCGACATAAGGAGCCAGGGAGACCCCAACACCGAGCGGCACGAGGCAGAGATCAACACCGACGCGCATCGTTCGCTCCAGTCATGCCATGTAATGGTTAATCATGAGCTCAGACAGATGCAAGTCCCTCGAGCCAACCAAACTTGACCAGCTGGGCGGCACTGCCGGCGAGGACCCCAACACGAAGGAGCCCCTCAGGAGTCTCCTGTTTTTTTCTTCAGGTCACCATGCCCGATGAGACAGGCGCTGGGGTACCCAAGGGTGCGCCACTCACCGCAGCCCGTCTGAACCTCGAGACCGATTCCACGCTCGCAGGTTGAACGGGAGCGTCCTTGTCCTTCACACCACCGACTGGCGGCCGCCTCCGCAGCAGCGATTGATTCGTAGGGCGCATCAAGCACTGGATGGGGACTCCCGTCCAGCGACACAAGTCGATAGAGGACGCGCTTGGAGTCAGGCACTATTCCACTTCTACAACTGTCATCAGTGTTTCATGCTTTGTAGGGGCGTGCCATCCCGGCAGTCGAATTCATTCACCGCATCACCATGACGAGCCATGTCCTCTGCGACGCTTACGAGAGCCTTCTGAGCTGCGCCCCAGCCCCCCTCTTCCGGAAGGCTAGAGACCTTTACCTCAAGAAATACGCCCTGGATGGCCGTAAGAGCGAGAGCCCTTTGCGCCTCTTCGTTGTCAGCGAACGCCTCAACGAAACCATCAGCCCCGATCCGGACGCATTACCCCATGGACGCATTGCCCGCCTTGAAGCCTTGACCGAGGAGCTGGCCTTAGTCCACTGGCAGAACGCTCAACCGGCCGATCCACACGCTGTGGAGCACTATCTGCGTGAAACTTGGGATATGACCAACCTTTCACTCCACCCCTGCGCAGAGCCCTGGTTCCGAGAGGGTGGCCATCAGCAGCGGCTAAGGCTTCCCGCCCCTCTGCGCTGGATCAGGGAAGCGCGGTACCAAGACGTTGAAAAAACTCTGCAAGATGAAAACCCATAAAAACCTGAAAGCGAACGACCATCCGCGCGCACCTGGCTAAGCCTGAAATAAGTCTTAGTGGATCAATTATGAGAATGCCTTTGCCCGAACGGTACGTCCTGCGCCACAGGGGCAGCGGCCGGTACCTGAGCGTCAATGATCAGAACCAGCAAATCGAAGCAATCGAGAGCCCAGAATCGGCCTGGACTTTCCACAGTCATGAAGGGGCTGTCACCCACGCTCTGTGGATCGGCGAAGTGCACGGACAGACCCCTGACGTGGTCAAGATGCTCTGAGTACTGAGTCTGTTTTGAGGTTCAGAGCTCGTCCTCTACCTCAGCCTTAATGGTGCAGTCGGCCATGGGATAGCTGACGCAGAGCAGGGCATAGCCGTTACCCATTTGTTCGTCATCGAGGAAACTCTGATCTGACTGATCAACACTGCCGCTCAGCACTTTGCCGGCACAGGTGCTGCAAGCACCTGCACGGCAGGAGTAAGGAAGATCAACACCCTGCTCTTCCGCCGCGTCCAGAATGTATTGATCATCTGCGCAGGAAAAACTCTTTCCGCCTTCAAGAGTGATAGTGAACGATGCCATAAGACTTCAAGCGGTCACACTCGTCGTAGGGAGCAGCGGCTCAGAGAGCATCACTGCGTGCGCGATCCCTGACAGATACATCTTCAACGCTGGCCGATCAAGTCCTCCCAGGTCAAAAACTGACGACTGTCCACCTGATCCGCGTACGAGGTGAATTGGTCGCGGGAGTGAAGCACCTCCTCATCGCGGCCATCAACCGGTGACTCTGCACGTTGAATTCCCGACCACTCTTTCCAGAACAACATCTCAAGATTGACTCTTGAGACCAGCATTGAGTTTTTACTGGAAAACATCAGTATCCGGGGCTACCTAAGAAGGTGCATAAGGGCACAGTTTCACCCCTGAATGAAATGTCGTAGTCGCCTTGAGTCTTCAGCCATCCGGCGTTGCAGCTCAACCGAAGGAGCATCAGCGTCTTCCCTAGCCTGCGCTGAAAAAACGTCGGCGGCGGTGATGTTGAATCCACGCCCCCGAGCGAGCTCGATCAGAGCCTCAATCGACAGAGGTTCAGCCAGAGTGGCCGCTAGAGCCGAGTCGGTTTCGCGTTGGCTTAGGAACGCATCAAGATCCTGAAGCGACATTCGCTGCTGAAGTCGGACTCCCCTATTTCATCACCGCACGGTGCCGGAAGATCAATTGATGAGAACCAGGTTTCAGCTAAGCAACCTGCGTACAAGGATGCTGATCTAATGCACAAAGTGTCGATGCGAGAGCGCGTCCTCCTGCTGATTCCAACCGCTGGGTTCACTGGCCTGCTGGTGTTGTTCGTGGTGCTCTGGCAAGCCAGCCAGCACCAAAGCAACAGCTTGCAGAGACTGAACAACCGCTTGCAAGAACTGGAGCATCGCGAGGACGTTAACAGCCGACAACTTTTAGATCAGCAGCTGAGCGTCTTGAAGACCCGTCAGCAGAAGCTGCAATCAGAGATCCAGAGCCTCCAGACCCTTCAAAGCGAAAGTGCAGAACGAGAGGCACGCCTGCTTGAGACTCTCCGGCGACGCGTCCCCAGGCCATTCACAACGGATGAGACTGCTGATGTCGATCAGGCGATCCCTACCCCATTCAATCCGAATCCTTCAGCTCCTAGCCCTTGACGGCATCGCCACTGGCGCTTGGAAGGATGAAGCGTTGAAGAAGAACGAACAGGATCAGGACAGGAAGGATCGACACCACCGACCCCGCCGCAACGATGCGCCAGTCGAGCGAGAAGCTGCTGGCCAGCTGCTGGAGTCCGAGAGGGAGAGTGAACAGCTTGGGATCATCAAGAATGACCAGGGGCCAGAGGAAATCGCTCCACGTTCCGATGAACACAAACATGGCAAGAGTGATGAGGTCAGCCCGAGCCGCTGGAATCATCACGTTCCACCACTCGCCCAGCTTGCTGCAGCCATCAAGGCGAGCCGCCTCTTCAAGTTCGACCGGCACGCCGAGGAAACTCTGCCGAAGAAGGTAGAGACCAAAAGCCGTCGCAGCTTGGGGAATGACGAGGGCCAGAAGCGTATTTCTCAGGCCAAGCTGCACCATCAGGAGATAAAGCGGAATCATCACCACCTGGAAAGGGATGAGGATGGTGGCAACCACGAGGGCCAGAACCAATCCTCGTCCTGCGAATTGCATGCGGGCCAGGGGATAGGCCGCCAGCGAGCAGAACAGAAGATTCGCCACCACCGCCACAAGGCTGACGAGTGTGCTGTTCAACAGGTACCGGCCGAGGGGGTTGTCTCGGAACAGACGGCCATAAGCGTCGAGGCTCGGTTCAGCAGGAAGCAATGCCGGAGGACTGGTGAAGATGTCCTCAGCAGGGCCTTTGAGTGATGTGCTCACGAGCCACAGCAGCGGCACCAAGACCACCAAAGCCAACAGGATCAGCAACATCAGCTGAAGCACTGAACGAGGAGTGATGCGGTCCTTCTCCAGGGCAGCGGGGGTCTGGTGACGGGCCATCGAGTCAGAGGGTCGGGCTGGCATCCAAAGGCGTGGCATCCCGCTGAGGATGCAGGGATGGGTTCAAGGCCCCGGCAACCAAGCGGTTCAGAGCATTGACAAAGGCCTGCGCAGCGGCGACAACCACGTCGGTATCGGCTGCATGACCGGAAAAGAGCTGACCGTCACGCCGCAGCCGAATCGTGACCTCGCCCATGGCATCGATGCCCTCGGTCACGGACTTCACCGAAAACTCCACCAGCTCATTCGGCTCCCCTGCCAGTGCATTCAGAGCACGGCACACGGCATCCACAGGGCCTGTGCCGATCGCGGCTTCACTCTGTTCATTCCCCTCCTCATCGAGCAGAGTCACGGTGGCCGTGGGCTGCAGACTGCTCCCGCAACTCACCTGCACCAGCTTGAGCTGATAGCGGGCATCGGGTTGCTGGACCTGCTCGCTCACGATTGCTTCGAGGTCGCGATCGGTGATGTCGCGCTTGCGATCGGCCAACTCCTTGAAGCGGGCGAACGCGTCGTCGAGGTCTTCGCGACTGAGGTCGTACCCAAGTTCTTCGAGACGGGCTCGCACGGCACTGCGGCCGCTGAGCTTCCCAAGGGAGATCCGGTTATCCGTGAGTCCTACCGTGCGGGCATCAACGATCTCGTAAGTGAGCCGGTTTTTGAGAACGCCGTCCTGGTGAATGCCCGATTCATGTGCAAAAGCATTGGCACCCACGATCGCTTTGTTGGGCTGCACCACCATGCCGGTGAGATTCGAAACCAGACGCGAGGTTTTCGTGATCTCCTCGGTGCGCACGCCTGTTAAGGGAGTGGGGGACTCCTCCGCTCTGCCGAAGAAGGGATTGAAGTAGCGGCGGCGCACGTGCAAGGCCATCACCAGCTCTTCCAGGGCTGCATTGCCGGCTCGCTCGCCAATGCCATTGATGGTGCACTCCAACTGGCGAGCTCCGTTTTTCACTGCCTCGAGAAAGTTGGCCACCGCCAGACCGAGGTCGTTATGGCCATGAACGGAGAGCACGGCATCAGAGATATTGGGAACGTGCTGATCGATGCCGGCGATTAATTCGCCGAACTCGGCCGGCGTGGTGTACCCAACCGTGTCGGGAATGTTGATGGTGCTGGCTCCGGCAGCGATGGCCGCTTCGATCACTTCATAAAGAAAATCCGGGTCACTGCGGCCCGCGTCTTCACAGGAAAACTCAACGTCATCAACAAGAGAACGGGCATAGGCCACCATCTCGGGCACGATCGCCAACACCTCCTGGCGGCTCTTGCGCAGTTTGTGTTCGAGGTGAATGTCGCTCGTTGCAATGAAGGTGTGAATGCGGCGGCGCGGAGCGGGAGCCACCGCATCGGCACAGGCTTTGATGTCACCACGGGAGGCCCGGGCAAGACCGCAGATGATCGGACCTTGCTCTCCACCAACCTGCTGGGCAATGCGCTGAACGGCAGCGAAGTCTCCAGGGCTGGCAAACGGGAAACCCGCTTCGATCACATCGACGCCGAGACGAGCAAGCTGCTGGGCAATGGCCAGCTTTTCTTCAAGGTTGAGGCTGGCGCCCGGCGACTGCTCACCATCCCGAAGGGTGGTGTCGAAGATCAGAACGCGGCCTGGATCATGGGCCATAACAACAGCCTCGACGCGATTTAGTCGGAATGACTATGAGTTAGTCCAGTTTAAGGGAGTGGACCGGGTCCAACCCAGTGAAATGGGCCAGATGCCGGGTACATTCAACCCACTTCGCAGGGGGATGGTGGCCAACGGTGCTCTCGCGCTCGTTCTCCACGCCCACCTGCCTTATGTGCGCGGAGCTGCACCGCAGTCGCTGGAAGAGGACTGGTTCTTTCAGGCCCTGATCGAGTGCTACTTACCCCTTCTGGACACCCTGGAGACAGCGGCGGCAGATCCTCTTCAGGAGGCACGGCTCACCATGGGCCTGTCGCCCACCTTGCTCTCGCTCCTGGCCGACCGCACCCTGCAATCGCGGTTTCCCTCATGGGTTGAAGCAAGGCTGACCCTTCTCAAGGAAGCACCCGACGATCGACGGGAGGCGGCTGAAGACCTCGCCCTGTCATTCGAGAAACACCTGAAGTCCTGGAGAGGTTGCGAAGGCGATCTGATCAGCCGCTTTGCGGCTCTGCAGCAGCAGGACGTTCTCGATCTCCTCACCTGCGGAGCTACCCATGGCTACCTGCCACTGCTACGTGAGCATCCGGAAACCGTGCGCGCTCAGCTGCGCACAGCCGTGCGCGAACACCACCGCCTGCTCGGCGAGCGACCGTTGGGGATCTGGCTGCCGGAATGCGCGTATTACGAGGGCCTGGACCGCTGGATGCGGGATGCGGGCCTGCGCTACGCGGTGCTGGATGGCCATGGCCTGCTCCACGCAGAGCCCCGTCCCCGTTACGGCGTCTATGCCCCGATTGTGAGCCAACAGGGTGTGGCCTTTTTCGGGCGCGACAGCGATGCCACCCTGCCGGTGTGGTCGGCCAGAGATGGCTACCCCGGCGATCCTTTGTATCGCGAATTTCACCGGGATCTGGGCTGGGATCTACCCCCCGAACTGATCGAGGGGCATGGCCTACCCACTGGACGTCCTCTTGGACTCAAGCTGCATCGGGTGAGCGATCCCAGCGGGGGACTCGATGGCAAGTGTCCCTATGAACCAGAGAAAGCTCGCACCCGCACCAGGGAACACGCCAGGCATTTTCTGCAGGGGCGTCGCGAACAGCTCGATCGCTTGCGGGCTGGCATGGCCAACGCGCCTCTCCTGGTGGCACCGTTTGATGCCGAACTGTTTGGCCACTGGTGGTTTGAGGGGCCGCACTTTCTGCAGGAGCTCTTCCGTCAGGGGCCTGCCGAAGGTGTGCGCTTCACAAGCCTGCGCGAGGTGTTGGCCAGCAACCCGAACCTGCAGCTCTGCGCTCCCTGCCCGTCCAGCTGGGGACGGGGAGGGTTCCACGATTACTGGCTCAATGAAACCAATGCCTGGATCATCCCTGAATGGAGCCGGGCCGGGCGTGCAATGGTGGAACGCTGCAGCCGCGGCGTGGGCAGTGAGGCTGATCTGCGTCTGCTCCACCAGGCAGGCAGAGAGCTACTGCTGGCCCAGTCATCCGACTGGAGCTTCATCCTGCGGGCCGGCACCACCACAGAGCTTGCCAAGGAAAGGATCGAACGTCACCTCGCGCGCTTTTGGCGGCTGATGGCGGCCATCGACCGGCGCGAAGACCTGCCTGAGCATTGGCTGGAAGACGTGGAGGCTGAAGACGCAGTATTCCCTCTGATTCAGCCGGCCGACTGGGTAAACATTGGCGCCTGAGTGGAAGGAACGCCTAACACCAACCCCCGCCGCAGCTCCCAGGGAGACAACGCGAACAGGCGCAGCATCACACTCATCAAGCGCGGCAGCGGCAACGTATTGGTGAGGAAGCCAAACCACTCCTTCCGGGGCAGCGAAAAGAAGGTGGCGAAGTGGGTGCGCAATAGGGTTTCGTTGAAGCCCATCAACCGGCCCAGACCGAACTGATACAGCTGATGGCGCAGGACCAGCTCCATCGGCCAGAGCGCCTGCCAACCCCGTTGTGCCAAAGCCGCTGAGCCCAACGCTGGATTGGCGAGGGCTTCAGCCAAGGCCTGGGCCAGATCAGGGCCCCGGCGCAGGAGCGCTCCAACCATGTAGCCCGAAGCTGGATGCACCATGCTCGCTGCACCTCCGAAGGCCAGCAGCGGCTGGCTCCGGTCCGGCAACGGCAGGTTCATCGGGAAGAGGCAAAACTCCTCATGGATCACTTCGGTGATCTGCACACCGCGCTGATCCAGACGCTGCTGGAGTCGTTGCTTGAGCACGTTGTAAGGAACACCCGGTGCCAAAGCGAGTGAGGTTTCTTCCACGAAGAACACCCCATCCCCCAGATCCATCGCATAGAGAAACGTGGGTGGTTCCTGTCGCTGGTCCTCACTGAGGTGGTCACAGCGGTAGTCCATCAGCACAAAACGTTCCGCTTCAATCGGCGGCTTGGAGAAGCGCCCCACCACGCCATAGGCCGCCTGGCCGGCGACCGGCCCATGATCAGGGCGGCGAATGTGGGGCGTGCGTGAGCCGGAGGCATCGATCACCAGGCGCGCCTGCAACGTCGTTCCCGACACGCAGCTGACGTTGGTGATTGCACCGGTTACGTCCACCCGATCGGCCGTGTCTTGATGCCAGACAACCCCATCGGACCGCTTCAACCAGTAGCGCTGCAGAGCAGCCCGATCGAACAAGCCATAGTCGATCCCGTGGGCATGGCTCTGGTCCTGAGCCGTTGTGCCCCCTTCGCCGAAATAACTAACGGTGTCGCTCCAACGGTGCTCCAGTAAGTGCTCGAGCCCAACCATCTTCAGCTCATCGGCCCAGATGCCGTAGGTATTCGGCCAGGGAGCATCGACCGGATCTGGTGCGATGCCTGCAACAGCCACACCCCTTTGATTCAGTTCCGAGGTAATGCAGAGGGCGGCAGGGCCGCCCCCCAGCACCAGCACATCCACAGGTTCAGCCAAGGGTCAGCTGTCCTGGGAGTCAGGGCTGGCGTCAGTTTCAGCAGCCACGCCTTCCGCTTCAGCGTCAGTCGCCTCATCCGACTCAGCTTCCGGCGGCACCAACACCACCTCCGACAGACGATCGCCCTTGTCAAGACGCTGCAGACGCACCCCCGTGGCCGCCCGTGACTGCTGGGGGATGGAATCGGCGCTGGTTCGCACAATCACGCCCTTCTCGCTCACCAGCAACACCTCTTCGCCAGCGCCAAGCACGCGCAGACCCACCAAGGCATCGGCTTCGGTACGGAACTTCATCGCCCGCAGGCCCATGCCCGCCCTCTTCTGAAGACGGAACTGGGTCACCGGAACGCGCTTCCCCAAACCGGAGGCCGAGGCCACCAGCACCCAGGGACCATCGCTGACGGTCCCGGTTTCGTCATCACCGGAGTCGTCGTCGCTGCTCTGGGCCACCCGATCAGCCAGCTCCACCGGCAACACGTCCATGCTCACCAGGGCATCACCGTCGCGCAGATTCATCGAGCGCACCCCGCGGGCCGTGCGCCCGAGGGGCCTGAGCTCATCGTCGCTAAGTCGGAAGTGAATGGTCATGCCAGCCTGTGAGCCGATCAGCACACTGTCGCCCGACACCGCCAGGCGCACCCAGGTGAGAGCGTCGCCTTCCTCCAGACCGATGGCGATCAAACCGTTGGAGCGGATGTTGCTGAAGGCCGACAGGCGCGTGCGCTTGATGAAGCCCCCCTGGGTGAGCATCAGCAGATCGGTGTCGTCGTTGAACTCCGACACCGCCAACAGCGAGGTAATCATCTCCTCGCGAGGAATCGGCAGCAGCTGCACCACCGGGGTGCCCTTGGCGGTGCGGCTGCACTGGGGCACCCGATAGGCCGGCAGGGCGTAAGACACGCCCCGGTCGCTGAACAGCAGCAAGGTGTCATGGTCGTTGCAGCCGATGAACAGCTTCACGGCCTCCTCCCCTTGGCTGCGTGTCCCAGCCTTGCCACGGGTGCCACGGCTGGTGGCCTCGAACTCGCTTACCGGCATGCGCTTGAGGTAACCGGTTTCGGTGAGCAGCACCACGGAGCGTTCATTGGCGATTAGGTCGATGTCATCCAGACCGCCCCCAAGATCAAGAATTTCAGTACGCCTTGGGATGGCATGGCGATCGCGCAACTGGCCCAGTTCGTCCTGAATGATTCCGAACACCCGCTCGCGCCGGCCAAGGATGTCCTTGTAATCGGCAATCTTGGTGACCAGATCCTCGTGCTCCAGCCGGATCTTGTCCGCCTCAAGGGCAGTGAGCCGGCGCAGTTGCATCTGCAAAATTGCGTCCGCCTGCACCTCCGAGAGGCCATGACGCTCCTGCAATTGTTGGCGCGCAGTGGCCGTATCGGGAGCAGCCCGGATCAAAGCAATGATGGGGTCGAGCTGGTCGAGGGCCAGCAGCAAGCCCAGCAGGATGTGATCGCGCTCTTCAGCCTTGCGTAGAAAATAACGAGTGCGCCGTTCGATGGTCTCGACACGGAAGTCGAGGAACACCTCGAGCATCTTCCGCAAGGTGAGCAGGATTGGCTCTCCATTCACTAGCGCCAGCATGTGCGCGCTGAAATTGCTCTGCAGCGGGGTGAGTTTGTAGAGATTGTTCAGCACAACCTGTGGATAGGCATCCCTGCGCAGCTCCACAACGATGCGCATGCCATCGCGGTCGCTCTCATCGCGGATGTCCGAAATCCCCTCGAGCTTCTTGTCGTTCACCATCTCGGCGATGCGCTCGATCATCGCCGCCTTGTTGGTCTGGTAAGGCAGCGCTGTGATGATCACTGCGTCACGATCCGGGCGACCAGGAACCTCAAGGGTCTCGATCGCCGCCACGCCGCGCATGGTCACAGATCCGCGCCCGCTCAGGTAGGTCTCCTTGATGCCTGTGCGACCAAGAATCTGCCCCCCCGTGGGGAAGTCTGGCCCAGGGATCAGAGCCATCAACTCCTGATCACTGAGTTCAGGGTTCTCGATCAGCGCCAACAGGCCGGCGATCAACTCCCCAAGGTTGTGAGGAGGGATGTTGGTGGCCATGCCCACGGCAATGCCGGCAGACCCATTCAGCAGCAGCTGGGGAATTCGTGACGGCAACACCGTGGGTTCCTGCTGAGAGCCATCAAAGTTGTCGACGTAATCAACCGTCTCTGCTTCGATGTCTTCAAGCAGGCTGTCGGTGGTGAGTGCCTTCAGGCGCGACTCCGTGTAGCGCATGGCCGCCGGAGGATCGTTATCAACCGATCCGAAATTGCCGTGGCCGTCGATCAGCGGCATCGACATTGAGAAGTCCTGGGCCATGCGCACCAGGGCGTCGTAAACCGCCGTGTCGCCGTGGGGGTGATATTTACCAAGTACCTCACCCACCACACGGGCACATTTCCTGTAGGGCCGGTCGCTGGTGAGACCGAGCTCGTACATCGCGTAGAGGATGCGTCGATGCACGGGCTTGAGGCCATCGCGAGCATCGGGCAGCGCCCGGCCCACGATCACGCTCATCGCGTACTCGAGATACGAGCGCGACATTTCGTTGCGCAGATCCGTCTGGATAATCCGATCGTCGGAATCTCCGGGACCACCACTGCCGGGCCCCATTGGATCCGCCATACAAGACCTAAGCGCCGTCAACCACTTTATCGCGCCTTATCCGAACCACCACAAACCCTTATTCGGTTCCTCGGGAGCGGAAATCAACCTGCAATCCGGCCGTAAAATGCAGTCTTTACAGGTTTTGCGGCAGATGACGTCTGACTCACCGTCCGAATCAAAGGCACCTCAGAACGCCATCACCGCAGCGGATAGTGAGGAGAAGAGCACCGACAAACCAGCCACCGAGCTTGGATCAAGCGAACCGCCTGAAACTGAAGCAACAGCGCAGGCACCGGAACCTCTGTCGCCCTCGATCGCCGAAAGAGTGAGTGTTCCCGCGACCCCCTCCGCTGGTGAGTCCACGGATGAAGGTGGTGAATGGGATTTGCTCAGCTCGAAGCTTCGTCAGTGGTGGACCGAGAACGATCTCGCGGATCAATGGCAGCGATTGCGTCAACCGCTCATGCTCATCGCAGGTCTGATTGTTTTCATCCTTGCTTTGAGAATTTATGGGGGAATCCTGGATGCGATTGCCACCGTTCCTCTCGCCCCACGGCTCTTTGAGTTGGTTGGCGTTGTATACGCCACCTGGTTTGCCACCACTCAATTGGTCCGCAGCGAGGAGCGTCGCAAATTCAGCGCCCGATTCAGCGATCTTCTCAGCAGCATTCGCGGCAGGCAATCCACTTAACTTCAGCGATCCACCGCACGACCGATTGGTAGTTTGATCACACTCTGTGACGACTGCGGTGGACATTCAGCTCGGACGCTCCAAGGTTGTACGTCGGGCCTACGGCATTGACGAGATCGCCCTGGTTCCGGGCGGTCGAACCGTGGATCCTGAGGTCACTGATACCCGCTGGACTCTCGGTGGCATCGAACGGGAGATTCCGATCATCGCCAGTGCCATGGATGGCGTGGTCGATGTGGAGATGGCTGTGCAGCTATCAAGTCTGGGAGCGCTTGGCGTTCTCAATCTCGAAGGCGTTCAGACCCGTTATGAAAACCCGAACGATGCGCTTGATCGCATCGCTGCTGTTGGGAAGGACGCATTCGTTCCACTCATGCAGGAGCTCTACAGCGAACCTGTCAAGGAACACCTGATCCGCAAGCGCATCCAGGACATCAAGGCCAATGGAGGCATCGCTGCAGTCAGCGGAACCCCTGTGGCGGCAATGCGCTTCGGTAAGGCCATTGCCGAGGCCGGTGCCGATCTGTTTTTTGTTCAAGCCACAGTCGTTTCAACGGAGCACATTGGTCCGGAAGGACGCGAGAGTCTGAACCTTGAGTCCCTTTGCAGGGACATGGGCGTCCCAGTTGTAATTGGAAACTGCGTGACCTACGACGTCGCCCTCCAATTGATGAGAGCAGGTGCGGCTGGCGTAATGGTGGGAATCGGCCCTGGAGCGGCCTGCACATCCCGAGGGGTTCTTGGTGTCGGCATCCCCCAGGCGACCGCAGTGGCCGACTGCGCAGCCGCTAGAGATGACTACGAACGTGAAAGCGGCCGATACGTTCCGATCGTTGCTGACGGCGGAATTGTCACTGGTGGTGACATTTGCAAATGCATCGCCTGCGGCGCTGATGCCGTGATGATTGGCTCACCCATCGCCAGAGCAGACGAAGCACCGGGACGTGGGTTCCACTGGGGTATGGCCACGCCGAGTCCCGTTCTGCCTCGCGGAACCCGAATCAAGGTTGGGAGCACTGGAAGCCTTGAGAGAATCCTGCGGGGGCCTGCCAAGTTGGATGACGGAACACACAATCTTCTTGGTGCTCTCAAAACCTCCATGGGCACCCTCGGAGCCCGGACACTGAAAGAGATGCAATCGGTGGAAGTCGTGGTGGCCCCCTCGCTCCTCACCGAAGGAAAGGTTTACCAGAAAGCCCAGCAACTGGGCATGGGCAAATAGTCATAAGTCTCGAAGCGAGACACAAAACAAGCAGGCAAGACACGCGGTACTCTCAGGTTGTGCGGGCGAATGCCCACACACTCCTCACACCCCCCGGCCCGACGCGTTCGGGCTTTCTGTCTTGTTCAGTCATCCATCACAGTTCGGGACCTTCGTGATGAGAATGAACGGCAACCAAGTAAACGGTTGCTAAATTTCGCCCATCTCGACCGCTAAGGAATGTCCAGCGCTGCCGCTGTTACCGACGCTTCATTCGAACAGGATGTCCTGCAAAGTGATGTCCCCGTACTTGTGGATTTCTGGGCCCCTTGGTGCGGTCCCTGCCGGATGGTGGCTCCCATCGTTGACGAGATCTCAAAGGAATTCGAAGGCAAGATCAAGGTGTTCAAGCTGAACACTGATGAAAATCCAAATGTGGCCAGTCAATTTGGCATCCGCAGCATTCCGACTCTGATGGTGTTCAAAGGTGGGCAAAAAGTCGACACCGTCGTGGGAGCTGTCCCCAAGGCAACCCTCTCTGGCACGATTGCCAAGTATCTCTGAGTCCACCACTGGCTTCATTAACAGTCGGCCTGATCGATTACGGAATGGGAAATCTCCATTCCGTCTCAAAATGCTTCGAGCGCCTTGGACAGGTTCTCTTGTCCGTTTCAACCCCTGAAGACTTGGAGCGTTGCGACGCATTGATTCTTCCAGGGGTCGGATCTTTCGATCCGGCCATGGATCGCCTGCACCAAACAGGACTGATTCCCCACTTAGTGCAGTGGGGCCATCTTGACCGCCCGCTTCTCGGTATCTGCCTGGGCCTACAGCTCCTCTTCGAGCGCAGCGAAGAAGGTGATCGCGAAGGCCTCGGTCTGTTCAAAGGCAGTGTCTACCGTTTACCCAGCGGCCAGGGTGAACGTATTCCCCACATGGGTTGGGCGAAACTAGAACGACGGCATTCCTGCCCACTCCTGCCTTCAGGAGTATCCACCCCCTGGGTTTACTTCGTGCATTCCTTTGCGGCCCATCCAGCTACAGAGCAGGATCTTGCTGCTGACGTTGCATTCGGCAGCAGTGTCGCAACAGCCATGGTCTGGCATGGACGCATCGGAGCCTGTCAATTTCACCCCGAAAAATCAGGACGTTCGGGAGCCGTTCTTTTGAAACGCTGGCTGTCATGGCTTCAGGCAGGGGCACCGTTGCCCGCGTGAGCGGCGTGCAGCTGCGCATGATCGGCGGCCGGAAGCTCCTGAGTCCACAAGGACAGGGAACACGGCCAACGACCGCAAGGGTGCGAGAAGCCTTGATGAATATTCTCGCCAGCGAGCTGAAGGATGCCCATTGGCTCGATCTGTACAGCGGCAGCGGAGTGATGGGTTGTGAGGCGATTGAACGTGGAGCAGCGAGAGTGTGGGCTGTCGAAAAGAATGCTCGGATCGCAAACGTCTGCCGTCAGAATCTCGAGTTGATCGTTGGCTCACAACAGGATCCTGTGGAGGTCCGCGTCTTCCAAAAGGATCTGATGCCCTGGCTCGAAGCTGGTCGTCCCCAGGGAGTGGAACCCTTCACTCTGATCTACATAGACCCGCCGTATGCAGCGGGACGATACGAATCGACTCTCGACAGAGTGATCAAGAAGGAATGGATTTCAGCCGATGGACTGGCAATCTGTGAATACAGAAGCGGTCAGCGGCTTGAAGCCCCTGCCAATTGGAGTGAAGTTGATCGTCGACGCTACGGAACGAGCTCGCTTCTATTCCTCAACCCCCAAGAGCACTGCCGCGGCGATACTGGTTCCAGGCAGCCACAAAAAGACCAAGAAGGGTGACTGGAATCAGCCCCAGAACAATGCCGCAGAGGAGGGGTTCGATCATTTGGTCGCGCCAGGATGATTGATTAAGCACAATTGTTCCATGCACTCATCGCCTCTGTGACGGCTCCGTCATCAACTGCTGCACCACCTGACCGCAAACGAGGTCTTGTCTCGGCACTCGTCGCTGTTGCAGCGGTCACGGCACTCGTGATGCTGATCTGGCTATTCGGTATCAACCGACTCGACCCCTACAGCAAAACAACGCTGTCTCTCAGTGGAGATGTTCAACACGGAGGCCAACTGTTCAGGATCAACTGTGCTGGATGTCACGGCATCGCAGGCCAGGGGTTGGTGGGGCCCAGCCTTAGAGGCGTCACGACGAGCCGCAGTGACCGATCGATCATTCATCAGATCGTCAGTGGTGATACTCCACCGATGCCACGGTTTGAGATCGAACCCCAGGGGATGGCCGATCTGCTCAGCCATCTCAAGACCATGAATTAAGACTGTTGGGCCTCGCTGTCGTTTTGGTCGAACCCGCCGGCCCTCTCAATGTGGGGAGTGTGGCCAGATTGTGCGCCAATTTCGGAATTGACGATCTTCGCCTTGTCGCGCCGCGATGCAAGATTTCAGACGAAGAGGCCGTACGGATGGCCGTGCACGGCCAAACGGTCCTTCAGGGAGCTCAGATTTTTGAGACTCTTCTTGAGGCTCTTGGCGATTGTCAGCGCGTGATTGCGAGCTGCGGGCGCATCGACCATGGAGACATTCCCTTGCAGACACCGGATCAGGCGATGCCCTGGGTTGAGGAAGGTCTGATGAGAGGGGCGCAGGTGGCCCTGGTCTTCGGCCGTGAAGATCGAGGCTTAAGCAATGAGGAGCTCCTGCTCAGCCATCGCGTGGTGCGGCTTCACACAGGCGATCACTACCCTTCACTCAATCTGTCCCATGCTGTCGCGATCCTGCTGCATGACCTCCAGCGCTCCAGTCATCGCGCTGCAGCGATTGATCCGCACGGGCCGCAGACAGCAGAAGCCGCAGCGCCACCCCAGCTCGAGGCTTGTCTGCAGGATGCCGAAGCGCTGCTCCTGGAGGCTGGATTTTTGCTGCCTCATACCGCCAGAGCCCGGATGGCGAAGATCAAGGCCCTCCTCAGACGCGCTGGCATTCAAATGAAGGAGATCGCCATGCTGCGTGGCATGGTGCGTCAACTGCGCTGGGCAATCCGTTGCCACCGCCCGTAATCTCTGGTTTTCCGACAGAGCAATTTGGCCTCCAGTCGATCCAGTCGCCAGTCCTCAGGCTGGGGTCGCCCGCTGCGATTGCTGCTCAGACTCATTTTGATGGGGGTCGGGCTCGGGGTGATCACTGGATCCCTGCTCAAAGTTTCGGGCCCTGCCTTCCATAGAGAAAACTTCGCCCTGCCTTCATGGCTGACCTTGCCTGGAACAGATCGCGCTCCTGCAGGGGAGGCCGTGAAGCCCACAGAAACGCCCAAGCCCAAAAGGAATGATCCATCGCTTGGCCGTTTCAGAACGCTTTACGAACTCACCGCTCTGAGTGATCGCTGGAAGCAGCTGGCTGCGGGCGAGCCTGATCTCACGGTCAGCGCCTTCATGCTGGTTCTGGATGACGGCCGCTACGCACAGCTGGCACCTGACAACCCTCTACCCGCTGCCAGCTCGATCAAGACACCGATCCTCCTGGTGACCCTTGAAGAAATGGATGCGGGAACGCTCAGCTGGAATGAACCGCTCACACTCACCAAAACGGTGGTCGGAGGTGGTGCTGGATGGATGGCCTCCAAACCCCTGGGCACCCGATTCCCTACCCATGAAGTCGCCACGGAGATGATCCGGGTGAGCGATAACACAGCCACGAACCTGCTGATCGATCGGCTCGGTGGCAAAAAAGCTCTCAATGCACGGTTCAATTCCCTTGGCTTACGTGCAACCGTTGTGAACAACTGGTTGCCAGACCTCGAAGGAACAAACACCACCAGCGCGCGGGATCTGGCTCGCTCCATCGCCCTCGTGGATACCGGAGAGGCTCTCTCGATCCGAAGCCGGGATCTATTCCGAGAGGTGATGGGAACCTCAGTGACCAACACTCTGCTTCCCAGGGGGCTGTTGCGGGGTCTCGGCGGTCAGCAGGGTGAACCTGACGACAGCCTGATGATCAAGGGGTATCGGGTGCTCAACAAAACCGGGGACATCGGCATCGCCTACGCCGATGCTGGGCTGATCGAGCTGCCGGATGGAAGCAGAGCCGTTGCGGCTTTTCTCGTGAAAGGCCCCTTCAACGACCCCCGTTCCACGGAACTGATCCGCAAGATGGCTGCCGCGATGGCGCCGGTTCTCAAACCCAAACCCGCCGTTCCCCGCAACGCCGCCGCGACCGGCAGCATCAACCCATGACTTCTTCTCAATCCAGGCGTGCTCTGACTGCCCTCACTCTGCTGTTGCTGCCTTGGATCAGCACACCCTCCATGGCTTCGGGTGAACGTCGCCAGCTGAAGGTCGCCAACGCACCCCAAGCGGTGATTCGCAGCCAGCAGGTGCGGGCCCTTCCTGGCCAGCTGGATGAGGTGCTGGTCGTAAACGACAACAACCCTGAGCTGATCACTGGCGAAGGCATCCTGGTGTCCACATTCCGCCAGCCACCAGGCCTTGATCTGGCATTGAACGGTCGCTTCGACCTGTTCAGCCATCACGTGTTTGCAGGCAAAGACGACGCCTTGAACTCCACGCTCTGGCTCGCGGTGCTGGCGCAACCGGCTGGCGATGCAGAAGTCACCCTGGAGCTACTGGGAGGCAGCACCTCCCTGTCCCAGGCCACCCGCAAGGGCCAAACGGCAGCCCCCTTCCTGCCACTGCCAGCTCTGATGGCCGAGACCAGCACCCCTATTGCAGCGGGACCTGGAAGCAGCGTTGCGGGCGACATCCTGCGCGGTGAGAGCGCGCCGGAATTGCCGGAGTCCTGGCGCATCGCCCCTGGGTCGGCCAGTGCCCTCGTGGTGCTGCCGATCCCTGTGGCAGGGCTTGACCCGCTCCTGAACGGCCGCAATCTGCAGATGCGTCTTCAAAGTTCCGGACCCGTGCATCTGGCCACGGTGGCCGCCTTTGGCGAAGGCGATCGGGCGCCATCGCTCAGCCGTTTGCAGAGCCTGCTGGCCTCAGGCCAGCAGAGCCCGAAAGAGCACACCCCCACACCGCGTGGCAGCAAGGGAAAGATCATTTACTCAAGGGTGAGCGGTGTTCAAATCGGTTCCACCTGGACCGCCAAACTCACCGACCCTGGATCCCCTGATCTGGCCCTGACCGGAAAGCCGATTTCCTGGCCGATCAGCAGTCTGGAACGTGGCGACCTGCAGACGGGCCAGGTGCAGACCGCCGAGCTCAAGGTGTTTGATGAAGGCACAGCTTGGGCCGCCCACGGCAACTATGGCGTTGAATATGACCTCACCCTTCCCCTGAAGAATCCAGACGCCACGCCCCGCACCGTGGCCCTGGCCCTGGAATCACCCGATAAGAACGGAAGCAACAGCAAGCAGCTGCGTTTTGGTGGCGGGAAGAGCAGCCCGGTGATGTTCCGTGGACCGATTGAATTGCGCGGTCTGGATGATGCACAGGGGCAAGCACAAGGCCGGCAGCGTTTCCACCTCGTGTTGCGCCGTGGTCAGCAGGGCCCGGAACTCGGTCGGATGACCCTGGCGCCGGGTGAGCGCCGCCAGGTGCGAATCAGACTGATCTATCCGGCGGATGCGACCCCACCACAGGTTTTATCCCTCCTGCCTGTGAAACAATCCTCAACAGCTTCAATCCGTCGTCCGTGAGTTCACCGCGCAAGCGCAGAGTCTTCCCTTTCACCGCCGTGATCGGCCAGGAGGAGATGAAGCTTGCTCTGCTCCTCAATGTGATCGATCCGCGCATCGGCGGCGTGATGATCATGGGTGACCGTGGGACTGGAAAATCCACCACGATCCGTGCCCTGGCCGATCTTCTGCCGGGTATCGAGGTGGTCGCCGGCGATCCCTACAACAGCTCTCCCAGTGACCCTGATCTGCAGAGCAGTGACGTGCGCCAGCGTCTGGAGCATGGCGAAGCGCTCAGCACCGAAGAGCGTCAGGTCCCCATGGTGGATCTGCCTCTGGGCGCCACCGAAGACAGGCTCTGCGGCACGATCGACATCGAGAAGGCCCTGAGCGAAGGCGTGCGCGCCTTCGAACCCGGTCTGCTGGCCAAGGCCAACCGCGGCCTGCTCTATGTAGATGAGGTGAACCTGCTCGACGACCATCTCGTCGACGTCCTTCTCGATTCCGCAGCCTCCGGCTGGAACACCGTAGAAAGGGAAGGGGTGTCGGTGCGCCACCCGGCCCGCTTTGTGCTGATCGGATCCGGCAACCCTGAGGAAGGCGAGCTGCGTCCCCAGCTGCTGGACCGCTTCGGCATGAGCGTTGAAGTTCGCACTGTTCGCGATCCTGAGCTGCGCGTTCAGGTCGTAGACCAACGGACAGCTTTCGACACCGATCCAGACGGTTTCTCCAACGCCATGGAGGAAGGACAGCAGGCCCTGCAACAGCGTGTTGTTGAAGCGCAGCAGCGCCTGGATCAGGTCGAGATCGACGATGACCTGCGGCTGCGAATCTCTGCCGTGTGTGGTGAGCTGGATGTGGACGGCCTGCGCGGCGACATCGTCACCAACCGCGCCGCCAGGGCCCTTGCCGCCTTCGAAGGCCGCACGGAAGTCAGCGAAGATGATGTGGCCCGCGTGGCCTCCTGCTGCCTGCGTCACCGTTTGCGCAAGGACCCACTCGAGCAGATCGATTCCGGCGATCGGGTGGTGAAGGTGTTCTGCAAGGTGTTCGAGCGCAGCGATAGCGGCGATCGAACCGAATTCGAACTGGCATTGGCTGCCTGAGTACCCCCCTCCTCTCGCAGTGCGCATCCTTGGGATTGACCCCGGCCTAGCGCGGGTGGGCTACGGCGTGATCGAGACCGGAGGGGGGAAGCAGACCATGCTGGATTGCGGCATCATCCGCACGGACTCTGGACGTCCGGAAGGTGAACGCATGCTGGAGATCGCTCGGGATCTGCGCCAGCTGATCCGAGCCTGGAAACCGGAGCTCGCAGCCGTCGAAAAATTCTTTTTTTACAGATCCAGCAACACGATCGCCGTCGTTCAGGCCCGCGGCGTGGTGATCATGACCCTCACCCGATTCGGGCTGCCGATCGTGGAATTTCCGCCGATGCAGATCAAACAAGCCCTCACGGGCTACGGGCATGCGGGCAAGGATGAGGTGCTCGAGGCCGTGATGCGCGAACTGTCGTTGGAGACCCCGCCAAGACCGGATGATGCGGCTGACGCCCTTGCCGTTGCCCTGACGGGTTGGTTTCAACATTGAAAGGCCCGCTCCCGATGACCAACAGCAAGTGGGAGCTTCGCCGCGACTATCGGAAAAGGCGACTGCAGGCCCTGGCCGATCACGACACGCTTCAAACCGTGATCGCCCAACAGGTTCTCAATGAAATCCGAATCCGGCATACCCAGAGTCCATTCCAGGGACACCTCGGGCTGTACTCACCGCTCCCGGGGGAAGTGGATCTGACGGTCCTGAGATCCAGTCTCGAAGGAGAGCTGAAGCTGAAACTGGCCCTTCCGGCAGCAGATGGCCAGGGTCATCTCAGTTATCACGCCTGGGGCCCTGAACCCTTGATCGATGACGGATGTGGCATTCCGGCTCCACTAAATCAACCTCCCCTGACGGCTGATCAACTGGATCTGCTTCTGGTTCCAGCTCTGGCCGTTGACCAAAACGGCATCCGTCTTGGCTACGGCGGGGGGTACTACGACCGCCTCAGAACCCAGCCTCCCTGGCGCAGGATTCCGGCCCTGGTGGTGCTGCCGGGAGCCTGCGTGACCCGGAGGGCCCTGCCTCGCGATCCCTGGGATCGTGCTTTCGATGGATGGGTGAGTGAACAGGGTGTTTGTAAGGTCTAGGGAACAGATTCCCCTGCAAGACGTTGAATCCAGATGCTCCGATCAGCCCGGCGCAGCGCCTGCGGGAGTCGTGTGACGAAAGAGAGTTGACCCTTGCGCAGAGAGTGATTGCCCGCGAACTCAGCGAGCGTGGCGCGGATCACCCCCAAGCGGTGGGGTTGATGCTGGATGCCATGGGACGCATGTTCCGCGCAGTTTCGAGCGAATCCTGAGACAACCTCTGGCCTCAGGCTTTCACAAGACGCAAAATTGGCAAACCAGTCCGGAAGCCCATGCCCAAGTGGTCCAGCCTTTGCGCTCTCTCCACCGCCGCCATGCTCTCCGGCCTGATCAATCAGCAGGCTGCTGATGCACACGGTGTAGAAAGCAGCTTGCGCTACCTCGATGGACAGCTTGAGCTGTCCAGCAGTTTTTCAACGGGAGAGCCCGTTGAAGGGGCTGTTGTGAGGCTGCTCCAACCTGATGGCAGCGCTGGAGACGAGCTCGGCACCATCGACGCCGATGGCCGCCTCCAGCTTCAGCTGCCGGTCATGGCGGATGGACTGGTTGACCTTCAGGTGGATGGCGGACCTGGCCACCGCGACTACCTCACGCTTCCGCTGCAGCGGGGCGTCGTGAACCTCGACGAGGTGGTGGAGAGCCCACAGCCTCTCCCATGGATCGCCTGGCTGGGCGCGCCGGCGCTGTTCGGCTTGGTGAGCACGATGGCTAAGGTTCGAGGCCTTCAACGCGATCACTGACTCGGCCATGGCAGACCAAGGCAACGCGTCGACCCGCTATGGCAGCGCAGCCCTGGATCAGCTGACTGAGCGCCTAAGCAGCACGCCAGACCCACGCAAACGTTACGAATACGTGCTATGGCTGGCCAAAAAGCTTCCATCCATGCCCGCTGAGCTTCAGACCGAGGAGCGCAAGGTCAAGGGATGCGTGTCCCAGGTGTTCATTGCGTCCAACTTGGTCGACGGCCGGCTCCGCTGGCAGGGCGACTCGGATGCTCTGATCACCAAAGGACTGCTGGCGCTTCTGATCAAGGGACTGACGGATCTCACCCCGTCCGAGGTGATGGCTGTGAACCCTGAGGTGATCGCCGCCACAGGCTTACAAGCCAGCCTGACGCCATCACGCGCCAACGGTTTTCTCAACATCCTGCTCACCATGCAGGCTCAGGCAAAGGACCTCACCTCCGAATCAGGGTCCACAGCTGCCTAAAGTTTGAGGCTAATCGCAGTTAACGGACCCGCCCCATGGCGACAAGGATCGGCATCGGCCTGCTTGGCCTCGGAACCGTGGGCGCCGGTGTGGCCAGCATCCTCACGAGTCCTGAGGGTCGTCACCCACTCATCTCAGAACTTGATCTCGTGCGTGTGGCAGTGCGCGATATCAACCGTTCCCGTCCGGTCTCCATCCCCCAGGAGAGGCTGACCACCGATCCTGAAGCGGTGGTTGACGACCCTGAGGTTCAGGTAGTTGTGGAAGTGATGGGCGGGATTGAGCCGGCTCGCACCCTGATCATGCGCGCGATCGCTGCCGGCAAGTCCGTAGTGACCGCGAACAAAGCAGTGATCGCCCGCCATGGCGAGGAGATCGCATCGGCCGCCGCTGCCGCCGGGGTGTACGTGCTGATCGAAGCCGCCGTTGGCGGTGGCATTCCCATCATCGAACCGCTCAAGCAGTCTCTGGGCAGCAACAGGATCAACCGCGTAAGCGGGATCATCAATGGCACAACCAACTACATCCTCAGCCGTATGGCTGATGAGGGAGCTGACTATTTCGCCGTTCTGAAGGACGCTCAAGACCTGGGCTACGCCGAAGCCGATCCCGCCGCGGACGTTGAGGGGCATGACGCCGCAGACAAGATCGCCATCCTGTCGGGGCTGGCCTTTGGTGGACCGATCGATCGCGACGCCATTCCGACCATCGGGATCAGCAACCTGCAGAGCAAGGATGTGGACTACGCCACTCGGCTCGGATACGGCGTCAAGCTGCTGGCCATTGCGGAGCGGATTGAAAGCACGAGCGATGCCTCTCCAGCACTGCCCCTGGCCTTGCGCGTGCAACCCACCCTGGTCCCGAAAGACCACCCCCTGGCTGGGGTTAACGGGGTGAACAACGCCATCCTCGTGGAGGGTGACCCGGTGGGCCGGGTGATGTTCTACGGGCCCGGCGCTGGATCAGGGCCCACCGCCTCCGCGGTGGTCGCCGACATTCTCAACATCGCCGGAATCCGTCAGCTCAACGCTGCGCCTGGCGGCCTCGACCCTCTCCTGGCAGCCAGCAGCTGGCGCGCTTGCCGCTTGGTGCAGGGGGGAGAGATCCGTCAGCGGAATTATGCGCGTTTCAACACAGACGACGCCCCCGGCGTGATCGGCCGAATCGGCAGTTGCTTTGGCGATCAACAGGTCTCCATCCAGTCGATCGTGCAGTTCGATGCCAGCGACGAAGGCGCTGAAATCGTTGTGATCACCCACGAAGTGAGCAGCGGAGCGATGCAGAAAGCCTTGAGCGCCATCACGGCCTTACCGGAAGTTCGCCTCCTGGCTTCACACCTGGGCTGCCTCTGACCCCTGGCGGGCGCCCCCCTGCATAGGGCAGAGTCGTAAGAACAATCACAAAGCAGGTCTGCATTCGCGGACCTGTGCTGCAGACCGTTCATGCCGAACGAAACCTCCGTCCTGCACGGGCAACGCTGCTATCAGCTCGAAACACGATCCGTCATGAGCCTGCACCAGGGCGATTGCATCCGGCTTCGCAGCAACATCGGGTTGTTTCAAGTCATTGGCATCGATGGCGACCACGATCGCTGCTGGGTGCGTCAATGGCCTCTTGAACCCAAGGGATCTCCAGTGTTTGAAGTCCCTCTTGATCAGATTCACAGTGAATCAGGTGCCGATTGAGGCCCTAGGGCCTTTGAATGGCCCTGTCTGAACTCTCCAGGCGTGAGCGAATCCGGCACGACAGGCCGCGGCCCCACCGCGTTTCCATGGATCAAAGGCTCTTTGACGCTCCTCGGCACCCTGGCGCTCTGGATCGGGCAGACGGCCTGCCAACCCACGCGCACCAGCGACCGTCTCACCGTGGCCAGCGCGGGACGAATCAGCTCCCTTGATCCTGCCCGCGCCAACACCTTCGGGGCCCTCCAGCTGCTCAGTGCCATTGGAGACACGCTCTACAAGCGATCAGCCAGCGGGGAACTGATTCCATCTCTCGCCTCAGACCTACCTGAAATCAGCGCAGACGGCCTCACCCTCACGATCCCGCTGCGTGATGACGTCCTCTTCCATGACGGCACTCGCTTCGACGCTGAGGCGATGGCCTTCAGCCTGCGCCGGTTTCTACGGATCGGGCGTCTGAATTACATCGTCGGCGGTCGCATCTCCGCCGTGGAAGTCGCCGAGCCGTTCCTTCTGAAGCTTCGACTCAGCAGGCCATCCACGTCCCTGGTGAATCTGCTCACCTCCACGAATCTCACTCCGGTGTCCCCCACCGCTTACGGAGATTATGAGAATCGTGCTCTTAACGACCGCTTTGTCGGGACTGGGCCTTACCGCTTGACCAATTTCCGCGCGGTTCAACAGCGTCTAGAGCCTTTCGATCATTACTGGGGAGAGCCACCGCGTAATGCGGGGCTGGACCTGATCTATCTGAGCAATTCCACAGCACTCTTCGGCGCCATGCGCAGCGGCGAAGTGGATGTGCTGCTCTCGGATGCCATCGACGAAGATCAGCGTCTGGCCCTGAATCGAATGGCCGCGCAGGGGAAGTTGCGTGAGGCGAGAGGTCCGGCCCTCGTGATCGGCTACGTCACCCTGCTGAGCAATACCCCTCCGTTCCAGGACCCGCGAGTGCGCAGGGCGATGGCCCTCAGCCTCGACCGGAAACTGATCAGCCGGAGAGTCAGCCATGGGTTGAGACCTCCGCTGCGCTCGCTCGTCCCGCCCGCGCTGACGGAGGGGGCGAATGGTCCCTGGCCCAGCCTGAACATCGCCAAGGCACGCACCCTGCTGCTGGATGCCGGATATTGCAATGGACGGGTGCTTTCCGTGCCCTTCACCTACCGCTCCAATGTGCCGGCCGACCGCCTGATGGCCCTGACTTGGCAAACGCAACTGCAACGCGATCTCCCGGACTGCATGACCTTGAACCTGAATGGCATGGAATCGACCACCGTGTATCGCCAACTCGGAGATGGAACCTTCGCGGCAGTCATGCTCGATTGGCGGGGGCCCTACCCGGATCCCGAGGCCTATCTGGGGCCGCTCCTGAGCTGCAAGGTCTCCAAAGGTTCAGTCTGTAAACGCGGAGAAGCGGCCATCAGTGGCAGCTTCTGGACGGCTCCAGGCCTTGAGAAAGCCTTGAAGCAATCCGATCGCAGCCGGGGCCGTAAACGTCTGGATGAGCTCGAAGCCATTGAAGCAAAAGCAGCCCAAGGTGCGGCTTATATCCCTGTTTGGTTGGTCTCAGCCAGGGCATGGGGCCAGGCAAGCCTGGCCACACCGGAATTCGACGGCAATGGACAGGTCAGGCTGGCCCGACTCCAGGAGGTGATCCGATGAGTCGCGGACGCGAGTTGCTGCGCTACGTGAGCACGCGCCTGGCCCTGGCACCGGTGATGCTTTGGCTGATCTCCACCCTGGTGTTCCTGCTACTGAGAGTCGCTCCTGGCGATCCGGTGGATGCGGTTCTTGGAAGCCGCGCTCCTGAGAACGTCAAGGCTGAGTTACGCGCCCAGCTTGGCCTCGATCAATCCCTGGGCAAGCAGTACCTCGATTTTCTCTGGGGTCTTGTGCATGGCGATCTGGGCTTGGCGCTGATTGATGAAAAACCGGTGACCGAGATCATCGGCAGGGCTCTCCCCGCCAGTCTGGAGCTGAGCGTGACCGCTCTGCTTGTAGCGGCAGTGGTCGGACTCGCCGTGGGCTTTACGGCCATCGCGCGATCTGAAGGACGCCTGGATCTTGCGGGTCGTTTTTACGGAATCGGCACCTATGCCCTTCCGCCATTCTGGGTCGCGATGCTTGCTCAGCTTCTGTTCGCCGTGATGCTCGGCTGGCTGCCTGTGGGGGGACGCTTTCCACCTGGAATGATTCCTCCGGATGGAAGCGGCTTTCTGATTGCCGACAGCCTCATCACCGGTAATTGGCGAGCGCTGCAGGGCAGCTTGCGCCACCTTGTGCTACCTGCCTGCACCCTCGGGCTGCTGCTAAGCGGCGTCTTCACCAATGCGCTGCGCCTGAATCTCAATCGCAGCCTGCGTTCTGATTACGTGGAAGCGGCTCGCAGCCGTGGACTGAATGAAACGCAGGTTGTACTGCGGCACGCCCTACCCAATGCGCTGCTTCCAGTTCTGACCATCGCCGGCATCACCGTGGCATCGTTGATCGGTGGAGCGCTGTTGATCGAAGTGACGTTCTCCTGGCCAGGAATCGCCCTGCGCTTGCAGGAAAGCATCAACCAACGCGATTACCCCGTTGTGCAGGGCATCGTGGTGGTGGTGGCTTCCCTTGTGGTGTTGATCAGCGTGGCGGTGGATCTGCTGGTGGCGCTCCTTGATCCAAGGGTGCGCTACTGAAACAACCAGCACTGCTTCAATCCAGAAGTCGGGCTGCCCCTGTCTGATTCAACCGGTAGAGATGCAGGGAACCCACCTGAACATGTTCAGCATCTCCCTCCGCTGTCATCTCCGAACGACCGGTTTCCAACCTGTCGAGAAAGCGCAGAATCTCCTCCTCCAGCAACGCCTGAACCTGCAGCGGCTGCACACCAACGAATTCCTCCCCGAGCTGAAAGAGATCGTCTCCCTGGCCACCGCCTTGCCCCTCCACACGCACCGGTGAAAAATGACTGGCACCCTCCACAAGCACTGCGCGAGACACGGGATTAGACGGCAAGGCCAGCAGAAGACCCAGCTGTTCGCTCAGTGGAGGTGTGATCAGATCCAGGGAGCCACCGCTGAGTAACACCGGAACATCGCGATCAACAGACAAACGCCGCGGCCATAGCAGGCTGCCGAAGCTGTTGAGACCCACGACACCCACCAATGAAACGGGGGGGGGCACAGCTGGCAGCGATACATCTTGGATCTGGCATTGCAACAAACGGGAGAGATTGCTGAGAGGCAGGTCATTCATGACTTGCATGCAGCGTCGTTCCAGCCCTGGCTCCAGCTGGGCTCCACTGGCAATGAGAGCCGTCAAAGCACCGAGGGAGTGTCCCGCCAGGACGAGTTGATCCCCCGAGAGCGGCAGCTCATCACTCTCATGAGCCGCAAGCACTGCCTGAAGATCACGCAATCGTTCCGGAAGCACTTCAGCGCCCGGTGGAGGCCGCAACCCTTTCAGCAGAGCTTGCACAGCGATTGCATCACTTCCCGGATGCTCCAGCACGACCACGGGCCAGCCGTTTCGGCTGAGAGCACGCCCTAACCAGCCGAAGTGATCAGGGCTTCCGCCCAACCCCGGCATCAGCACCACCCAGGACCGACGTTCCTGTTGATCTGTAGCGTCGGGCAGCCAGAGCTGCAGTTGAAGAGGACGTTCGCGATGGGAAACAGGCAGAGCCAACCTTTTCAATCGAACATCGGCGGCTACCACTGATTCAAGGCTCTGCTCTGAACGTTGCTGGGACACAGGCTCACGCCCCAGACGCTCAACCAACAGCTGCTGACGTTCAAGCTGCTGACGCCAACTGGCCGCCACCTCCAGCAGCGCATCGAGATCGAGACGAACTTTCTTGGCCGGAAGGGCCTCCAGTAACCCGAGCGTGGTCACCTCGGGACTCTGTTCAAGAAGCGACTCAAGCGTGGTCTGCACCGTCAGACCTGTCGTTTCGTTATCCACCTGGACAAAATCACCCACCTGATCCAAGAGCTGCCGGCCCGCCCAGCTGTTGAGGATCTGTCGCGTCATGCTGCTGTCGTTGATCAGGGGTGCCTTCAGCAGTTCGATCACCCCTGCTCTGCTCTGCTCCTCCAGCAGGGTGAACCAAACCCCCAACTCAGACGATCGCATCCCGCCACTGCGGACCCAGACACTCAGATCGTCGATGGAAATCGGCAAGGCCATCCCGTCAAGACGGACTTCAAGTTCACCGGCTGCCTTGACCGGTCGCGGAAGGGCAGCCCAGAGCAGCAGACTGCTCAATAGTCCTGCCGCCAGTTTTCGTCCTGTTAAACGTCCTCCCAAGGCCAAGGCCAATGCACTGGTGGAACCAGTTTCCTGCATCTCTGCAAGAAGTGGCGTCCATCCGTCTGCTGGCGTCCCTCGGTGCCGGAGGTGTGATTTACCTGACGCCGATGGTGTTTCATCAGGCCAGTTTCAGCGCCAGTCAGGTCGGGCAGGGACTTGCCGCTTCGGCACTGATCGGCACGGCGGCACGCCTGATGAGTGGCGTGCTTCTCGATCGGGGGATGTCCTGCTCGTGGCCCGTGCGGGCAGCAGCCGTTCTGGCTTTTCTGGCTGATCTCGTGCTCTTTCAGGCCCAGGGATTCAGTGGATACCTCACCGGCCAGTTACTAATCGGTATCGCGGCGGGACTTTATTTCCCAGCCATTGAACTGGCTGTCCCACTGAGCTGCACAGGATTCAATTCCAGCCGCGGCTATGCCCTCGCGCGCAGTGCCGATGCCCTAGGTGTGGCCATCGGCGCCCTGATCGGGGCGATCGCAACCGCGTTCGGGCTGATCCGATCGGTTTATTTGATCGAAGCTGCAGCAGTGACCCTGATGCTGGTGATACTGATGCTGCGCCCCCTTCCCGATGGTCGTGCCGCACTGCTGCATCTCGCCGCTGAAGGTCCCGTCAACAAGGATCCGGTTTCGGAAGGTTGGCATTGGCTGCCGCCGTTGGCCCCCGTGTTGGCGATAAGCGTCGTAGCCACGGGAATCATCGCGCTCATGCAGAGCGCTCTTCCTCTGGACCTGGTGCGGGGTGGTCTGGCCCGGGCACCTCTCAGTGAAGCTTGGAGTGGCACCCTCATTGCCTTGCAGCTTGCACTTCTTGTGGTGCTTCAATGGCCAGTTGGCAACTGGGTCTCACGCCGTAGTCTTCGCTTCGGGCTGGGAGTCGGGCTTGGAGGGTTTGTGTTGGGATGCGTCTTGCTGGCCGTTTCCGCTCTCTGGAGTGGAGGAATCGCACTGATTGCTCTGGCCATGCTGCCGATTGCCTTCGGAGAAGCCGCCTTCCTGCCAACAGCAGCTGAAGCGATGGTGGAGGAAACCCCACTTCAGCATCGAGGACTGGCCATGGCGTTGTTTTCACAGTGTTTCGCCATCAGCGCCACCGGCGCTCCACTAATGGCGGGATTCCTGCTCGATCAGCAGGGCCATGGCCTGCTGCTCTGGGTTTTGATGGCATCGGTGTGCCTAGCGATGACGCCGCTGCTCAATGCGGTGAGGCCTCGCTATACAGCAGGGTTGAGCGCCATCCCTCTGGATCAAACCAGTGATGTCCCGAGCCCGAGAACTGCTTCGATCCGTTAGGAATCTGTCCATCATTCGCGAAATGGCTGCCACTGAAGGCAGCCTCCAGAGCGTCGGAGATCTGGTCGACAACTTCATCGACAGCGATGCAATGGATTTCTGCCTTCAGCGCTTCAAGGCCTTGCCTGGTGGTGCTGAAATGATCGAACAGCGCTACCCCCCCTTCCAGCCGGATCTCGCCGCACTGCAGGCGCTTCCAGAGGAAAGTCTTGGCAGTGCCTACGCGGGAATGATCCGCAAGCTCAACTACGACCCTGATTTCTTCCGCCCTCGTGACACCACAACCGAGGCTCTCTGGCTGACCCAGAGGATCGCAACAACCCACGATCTCCATCATGTGATCGGTGGGTTCAATACCGAAAGCGCTGGAGAGTCGGGTGTCTTGGCGATCACTGCGACGCAGATTGGATTTCCCGCCTACGTGCTGATCAATAGCTTGGCGTCCTTCCGGGCCTTTCGTTTCGCCCCGGCAAACCTGGCCGGCGTGAGCCGGGCCATCGCCTTTGGCAGCCGCATCGGACTGGAAGCGCAGCCCCTGGTGCTGCAGCGCTGGGAAGAGGCCTGGGACAAGCCACTCTGTGAATGGCGGCAGGAACTTGGTGTTCACAGCGCGGAAGGCGAAGCCTTCGGGGAGGTCTACTAACGCTCGCCTCTCAGCAGACGATGGCGGATCTTTTTCTGCAACACAAAGGCTGCGGGAATGAACGTGAGGCCATTGGCAACGATCAAAGGACCATTGCGGGTGAGACAGCCAAACACCCCCCAGATCGCGACGCCACTGGTGAACAGTCCATACATCGAGAGCGAAATGGATCGCGTGTCGTCAAGACGCAGCGTTTTGATTGCCTGAGGGAAAAAGCTGACGGTGGTCAGGGCTGCTGCGGTGTATCCAATGACGTCGACATTCATGATACGCGGAATTGACGAGATCAATAAACTGCCATCAGCCTTGAATCATCCATGACGCCACTACGCTCAACCATGAAAGTCCTGGAGGGTGGCTGGACAATTGTCGCGATGATGGCCTGCATGATTGGTGATCTTATTCAACCAGTTCAAGCAACGGACACCGACACCCGCCAAGCTCTCGTTGGACTAGCCGCTTATGCCGAATGCAAGGTTTTGCATAGTGGATACAGCCGAGGACGAGCGCAGGCGATTGTGCAGAGCGGCATCAAAACCAATGGATGGCAGAAGCAAGCTGTATGGCTGAAATCGCCTCAAGCGATCCGAGTGGTAGCGCTTACCAGTGAAGCCATGAACACAAGCTGTGACGACTTCGACCAGACCAGCCCTCAGTTCATTCCGGCGATGAAAGCCCTGGATGCGTTGTAATGAGTAGCGTTAATAAGACGACGAACCAAGCGAAAGCTCTAAACAAATTACATATAATTGGATCACAAGGATGCTGAATTGCAAAGACAGAACTTTTTATCAAATCAATCACACCCCCACAAGAATGCCAAAAGGCATTCATGAACACCAAACGCAAACCTCGCGACTAATTAAACAGTGACGAACCAAGATTCGCAATTAATTCAATATTTCATTTATTCTGCCAGAGGCCGAAAAGAGCAGTCAATAGTCAATTAAAATCAAATACCTGGAAAGGATCGCCATAAACACACGACGGGACCCAATAGAACAACGCACAAAGGCATTATTTTCACCATACAGAAATCGAATCAACCGATTCGAGCTTCCGTCGACACATAAATTGAATACCAAAGAAAGATCGCCTTTCCTGAGATCAAAATGCCACCCAACAAATCAGTCGCAAGAAGAAAGCAGCCTTGACATCTGCAGATGCGATACAAAACCGATAGCATGATTAATATACAACAGCATTTCATAGCGAGAATCAAGACATCGCTTCGACAAACACAGCACAATCAAACTTTTCAAAAATTGAGCCACCAAAGGCAATGAAATAATTAAGAACCAAGCAGCTTGGGTGGTCTTATCAATAATTTATTAACGCCAAAACAAATGACCCAAAGAGTACAATTTAACTACCATCAGAACCAATCGAAGGCATTAAAGATCTTCTGGTTAAAATATCAGCATGCGCTTTTCTATGGGTCAAACCGACTTGTATTTATCACCCTCAGGCAGCTGCTCAAAGATATGAAATCCACTCTTATTCAAGAGGCTGATGCATTCATTTTGCGACGCACCGCTCAAGCATAATCTGATCAGGGAAGGAAGAACTCCGTGCTTATCCAGCTCTTCAGCGCAACCATGCTTTACACGCTGGATCGGAATACATCGTCGAATCTCCACAGGATTTTCAAGAAAATACTTACATTGAATATGATCATAAAAAGTATCCCCAAAAAAAACAAACTCGCGATCACCATGCTTAACAACATCTGAAAGAGACTTGTATTTCCATTTTTTTATATTATTTATTCCACTGGCAATACGCGAGTCGCTGTTACGATTAAATCTTCTATACAAACGTAAATTGTACTTCGGAAACACAGTGTACTGAGGTGAAAATGCAATAATAGTTTCTGCGTTGAGCAGTGGCCCTAAAATCAGTGCATTCGTCCCTCCCATACTTGTCCCAATAGCAATTACCTTAGAAAATGAGCCAAACATGGAAAATTTTTTCTTCAAAACTTTCTCATTGATGCGATTAGACCAGCTTTTTTCCTTGTCAACCACAACAAATACGCTCGCATCTTCAAACTCAGTCCCTGCAAAATTGCTTCCAATAATACCTATCGCTCCCAAAGCATCTCCAGCTCCAGTGAAAGCAACAATACAGTGTGCAGAACCAGGGTTTTTTACACCCTGAAGTTTCAGAGTTTTATCCTCATATAAATCATCTAACTCCAGGAAATGACGGTTCTTTAACTTTGCCAATTCATTATTTTCGGGATTAAGCTTAAGTCGTTTTCGCAACAGGTCAATCGATTCATAGCGAAAACCCATTTCAATTAGCTTTACATAACCAGTATTATCATCAGGATAATTAGCGATCAAAAGCTCAGCATACTCACGAGATTTTTCAAAATCACTTAATTGAATAAAGACATCTGTCGCAAGTGCGAGAAGATGAATCTCATTTGGACATTGAATTAAGCCCACATCAAGCTTTGATTGCGCCTCATTGTAGCGTTTTAAATCAATCAAAATTTCTGCTGCTCGTGAATAGCCTATCCAGAGCTTTGGATGATGAAAAATCAGTAGGTCAGCGTATTCTAAAGATTTTTCAATATCTCCGGATGCCAGGAAAGTACTAGTCGCAGTATTAAGAAGTTTGTAATGATAGGGGATTTTTTCAAGTCCCAGTCGTAATTTCTCTTTAGCCTCATCAAATCGTTTAAGTTCAACTAAAATTTGAGCATATCGACGATACCCAACCCAATTCAGTGGGTGATTAGAAATCAGATCTTCTACATACTTAAGAGATTGATCGAGATCACCCGAAGCTCGAAAAACATCTATCGCTAGAATAAGAAGCTTGACATTAACGGGATCATGACCAAGACCAATATTGAGTTCTTTCTTGGCCTCTTCAAAAAGTCTTAATTTCAATAGCTTTTTAATTTTTTCTTCAATTTCATGGTGTATTGACATGACACTCTAGCTATCGACCATTTTTGTATGATAACTCAAGACGAGCAGCGCCGATAGCCTCCGGGCTAATTACCAATCCACGATCGCCATAAAGTTGCTTGAATTAATGCTAGTCCCTCTTCTTGCTTCTTGGTCCTGCTCATCAATTAGCTAGTTGACCAACACCATCTCCTTTCCCCTTAGGCAATAAAAAATCCTTGTTTGTTGGTGTTGCCGCTTAACCTAAAGACACACGCATCTGTTCGTTTCCTGCAGAAAGCTTTTGCCTCAACGCTCTGCCTTTGCCTGAGCATTAAGAACTTAATAGTACTGCAAAGGTGCCGCTAGTGAGAACAACTCGTCAATGACACTCTACAGTTGAAGTCTTGCCTTTTGGAGTAATCTCAAATAGCAATACCTGAGCATAGCTTTACAAGCTTTAAGCACAATTTCGAAAGAGGATTGAATTAAAATCTTGAGTTATCAAGATGTAGATAAGATAGATTTTTCCATAATTTTCACTCACATGGCAACGCAGGTGACGGGCACCAGGGTTAATGGCAGATTCACAAACGGTTGCCAGTGTTGCTCCAACCATATGGTCTTTGCTGGTCAGCTCAAGTGCCTTGAGTCGAATTTATGGAGCTCAATAACCTTTCGCGACTCTGAATATAGCCTGATATTTAATCCAAAAAAACCGACGAAGCCGACAAATCGGTTACAGTCTTGAAGCTACATGTCTTTTTTAAAGCCTTTATCCCTAGCTGGATGTTGACATCAAGCTACAAGAGCCTTTATTCCTATTCAACCAAGCCAAATCCATACTGAAAAAAGCAAAACACGATCGAAACCATCATAAATCATTAATCTTAATAATCATAATCCAATTGGAAGCAATTAATTTGGTGTCCCCGCGCGTTTACCGGTCATTGACTTGATACACTCCAGCATCACAAGACAAAAACCCATTCATTGATTAATCCTAAAGGACTATCAAAAAATTTTCAAGGGCCCAAAAGGAACACTTATATTAAAGTAACAAACTTAATTCCTTGCTTGCAACTTTCCACAACTCAATCCTTTTAGTGAGACCACGTAACTTGAGATAGTCTCCCAAACACAAACAATCACACATTAAAAAGAAATTCCATTACATCACCCTCCTCCACGACGTACTCCTTGCCTTCACTACGAAGCCAACCTTTGTTGCGCGCCTCAACCAGTGAGCCGGCCTCAAGCAGTTTGTCGGTGCTGATGGTCTGTGCGCGAATGAAACCTCTTTCAAAATCGGTGTGAATCACACCTGCGGCCTGTGGAGCGGTCATTCCGGCCTTGAAAGTCCAGGCCCGTGTCTCTTTCTCCCCGGTGGTGAAGTAAGTGCGAAGCCCCAGGAGCAGATAGGTCGCCCGGATCAGGCTTTGCAATCCCCCCTCCTTGACGCCCAGGCCGTCGAGGTAATCCTTACGTTCCTCATCCCCAAGCTCGATCAATTCAGCTTCCACCTGAGCTGAAATCCGCACGGTTTCCGCGCCCTCCTTGGCCGCCAACTCAGCAACCTCCTCACAGAAGGCATTCCCATCAGCAAGATCATCCTCGCTCACATTGGTGGCGTAAATAATCGGCTTGGCGGTGAGCAGGCCCAGCGGTTTCACCATCAGAGCTTCCTCATCACTGAGGTCCACGCTGCGGGCCGCCCCACCTTGCTCAAGAACCACCTGCATGCGTTCAAGGGCAGCATCCTCGATCTGAGCCTCCTTGCTAGTGCGCGTCTGTTTCTTCAGACGCTCACGCCGCTTCTCGATCTGTGACAGGTCCGCCAGGCCAAGTTCAAGATTAATCACCTCCGCATCACGGGCCGGGCCGACCGTACCGGACACGTGGATCACGTCGTCATCTTCAAAACAGCGGATCACGTGAACGATCGCATCCACTTCACGGATGTTGGCCAGGAACTTGTTTCCCAGTCCTTCACCCTGGCTCGCACCTTTCACAAGCCCAGCGATGTCGACAAATTCCATCCGAGTGGGAATGATTTCCGCACTACTGCTGAGATCGCAGAGCATCTGCAACCTGGAATCAGGCACAGCCACCGTGCCGACATTGGGCTCGATCGTGCAGAACGGGAAATTGGCTGCCTGGGCCTGAGCGTTGGCGACCAAGGCGTTGAAAAGAGTGGATTTGCCCACGTTGGGCAATCCGACGATTCCGGCTTTAAGCATGCCGTGAAATCTATCGTCAGCGGGTCTTTTTACCCAGTTACCTCGCTTACGCGCGAGAATGCGTAAAGAAACATGATGAGCGTTCATGGGGAGCCACAAGAGCGAGACCTCAGAAGGGGCCACGCACGAAGCCCTCAGGTCGCTCACTCGGCTGAGCGGACTCAAGCGCAGACGCTGGAAATTCATCGCCGCCACGGCAGTGTTGCTGGTCATCAGTGGCGGTGCTCTGATCTGGATCAAAGGGCCTGGATCCGGACGAGCAAACAAACTTGCGGATTACACCACCACAGCTGAACGAGGAACCCTTCCTGGTGTCATCACTTCCAGCGGTGAGTTGGAGGCGATCCGAAGGGTGAATGTGAGCCCCAGGCGCCAGGGCCTTCTGGAAGAACTGTTCGTCGACGAAGGCGATGCCGTCACCAAAGGGCAGGTGCTGGCGCGTATGGAGACTGGAGACTTCACCGATCGCATGGATGAGCTCTCGGCCCTCGAGCGTCAGACACGGGCGGATTACGAGGCGAAACGGGCCGATTACTTCCGCTACAGACGACTCAAGGACAGTGGAGCGATCAGTGCATCCGAGCTGGATGGCTTCCGGGCGGCCTTCCTGAGCAGTCGAGAAGCCCTTGCAGCGGCGCAAGAGCGCATTCAGCAGCGTGATGTGGAAGGCAGTGAACTGTTGATCCGAGCGCCCTTCAGCGGAGTGATCACGGAACGCTTTGCCGAACCGGGAGCCTTCGTGACTCCCACCACCACCGCATCAGCGAATGCTGGAGCCACGAGTTCGTCCATCGTTGAGCTCTCCGAGGGCCTGGAAGTGGTTGCAAAGGTTCCTGAAAACGACATCGGCCGCATCCGGATCGGCCAGAGCGCCACGGTGCGAGTGGATGCCTTCCCCGATCAACGCTTCCCCGCAAGGGTCCGTGATATCGCTCCGAGGGCAGAAAAAACCGACAACGTGATCTCCTTCGAGGTAGAGCTGACCTTGATCGACCCACCCCCGACTCTGCGCATTGGCATGACAGTGGACGTGGATTTCCAGACAGGTCGGACCGCCGAGAGCACCCTCGTGCCCACCGTGGCGATCGTGACGGAGAACGGCCAGCCTGGTGTTCTCCTCGTTGATAAGGACAACCAGCCCCGCTTCCAAGCTGTGGAACTGGGCGCGAGCAGTGGCAGTCAGAGTGCGATTCTCTCAGGGGTGAAACCCGGCTCCAGGGTGTTTATCGACCTTCCTCCGTGGGCGAAGAAGCGCGACTGATCGAGATCCGACCGACCGAATCCATGTCTAAGACCCCCGAAAAACCCCTGCTGTTGCTGGTGGATGGCCACTCCTTGGCCTTTCGCAGTTTCTATGCCTTCAGCAAGGGAGGTGAGGGTGGATTGGCCACGAAAGATGGCCGACCGACCAGCGTGACTTATGGCTTTCTCAAATCCCTTCTCGACAACAGCAAAGGTCTCAAGCCAGAGGGGGTGGCGATCGCTTTCGACACCGCTGAGCCCACCTTTCGACATCAGGCCGATGCCAACTACAAAGCCCATCGGGATGTGGCTCCCGAGGTGTTCTTCCAAGACCTGGATCAATTGCAAACGATCCTGCGCGAACGTCTGAAACTTCCCCTCTGCCTGGCGCCTGGATACGAGGCCGATGACGTGTTGGGGACCCTTGCCAATCGTGCAGCCACCTCGGGCTGGCGCGTTCGCATTCTCAGCGGGGATCGGGATCTGTTCCAGCTGGTGGATGACCAACGGGACATCGCCGTCCTCTACATGGGAGGTGGACCGTATTCCAAGAGCAGCGGACCAACTCTGATTGATGAAGCCGGTGTGGTGGCCAAGCTCGGCGTGATGCCCGTCAAGGTGGTGGACCTCAAGGCCCTCACCGGCGACAGCTCCGACAACATCCCAGGCGTGAAGGGGGTTGGTCCGAAGACAGCGATCAATCTCCTGAAAGAGAACGATGATCTTGACGGGGTTTACCGCGTGCTCGAGGAGGTTGAGGCCGAGGGGCCCAAAGCCAGTCGCGGTGCAGTCAAGGGCGCGCTCAAAGGAAAGCTCAGCGCCGATCGCGACAACGCTTATCTGTCGCGCAAGCTTGCCGAAATCCTTGTGGACATCCCTTTACCGGAGGAGCCTGTCCTCGAGCTGGGGGCGGTGGATGGCGAGGGACTGGAGGAGCAGCTTCAGGACCTCGAACTCAACAGCCTCGTCCGTCAGATCCCCAGCTTCGTGGCCACATTCTCCAGCGGTGGACTCACGGCGAACGCCCATCTGCTGGAGGAACCAACCTCCAAAGAATCGAAAGGAGCAACATCCAAGGCTGGCGTTGCGGAATCTGGCGACGCGGCAACGGGTCCAGCCGCGACTGGGGGGAGCAGCCCATCCACCCGGCCCCAGCTCGCGCCGCAGGTGGTGAGCACCCAGGACCAACTGCATAGCTTGATGCAGCAGCTGATGGGATGCACCAACCCCTCGGAGCCGGTGGCCGTGGACACCGAAACCACGGATCTGAACCCCTTCAAAGCTCAACTGGTGGGCATCGGCGTGTGCTGGGGGGCCGGACTCAACGATCTGGCCTATATCCCCGTAGGGCACACAGATCCCGCGCTTGCCCAGCTGCCTCTGGAGGTCGTGTTGGAGCAGCTCACTCCTTGGTTAAGCAGCCCCAGCCATCCCAAAGCGCTGCAGAACGCCAAATACGACCGCTTGATCCTGCTGCGTCACGGCTTGGTTCTGGGCGGTGTGGCGATGGACACGCTGCTGGCTGATTACCTCCGCGATGCCGCGGCCAAACACAGCCTCGATGTGATGGCCGAGCGGGACTACGGCATCACTCCCAGCGTGTTCAGTGACCTGGTGGGCAAGGCCAAAGATGGCAAGGCCAGCTGCTTTGCGGAGGTTCCCATCGATCAAGCAGCGCTCTACTGCGCCATGGATGTGCACCTCACCCGCAGGCTGGCGATTGATCTGCGCCAACAGCTCCAGACCAGCGGCGAGCAGCTCACCAACTTGCTCGATCAGGTGGAACTGCCGTTGGAACCTGTGCTGGCCTTGATGGAGGCCACCGGCATCCGCATCGATCTCTCTTATTTAGACGCCCTCTCCAAGGAGATGGGCGAGACCCTGACGCGGCTTGAAGCCGATGCCAAGCAAGCGGCCGGCGTGGACTTCAACCTGGCATCTCCCAAGCAACTGGGAGAGCTGCTCTTCGAAACGCTGGGGCTTGACCGCAAAAAATCACGCCGCACCAAAACGGGCTACAGCACCGATGCCACGGTGCTGGACAAACTCGCGGGCGACCATCCGGTGGTGCCGCTGGTGTTGGAGCATCGAGTGCTGAGCAAACTCAAGAGCACCTACGTGGATGCGCTGCCCCAATTGGTGGAGGGTGAAACGGGCCGCGTGCATACGGATTTCAACCAGGCTGTAACGGCCACAGGACGGCTCAGTAGCAGCAATCCCAACCTCCAGAACATTCCCGTTCGCACCGAGTACAGCCGCCGGATCCGTAAAGCCTTCCTGCCCCAGGAGGACTGGACCCTGCTCAGTGCCGACTACTCCCAGATCGAGCTGCGCATTCTCACCCACCTCTCCGGGGAGGAGGTGCTGCAGCAGGCCTACCGCGATGGCGACGACGTGCATGCCCTCACCGCACGGCTTCTGCTTGAAAAAGACGAAGTAAGCGCCGATGAGCGGCGGCTCGGCAAAACGATCAATTTCGGGGTGATCTACGGCATGGGCGCCCAGCGCTTCGCCCGCGAAACCGGTGTGAGCCAGGCGGAGGCCAAGGAGTTCCTCAGCAAATACCGGGAGCGGTATCCCAAGGTGTTCGCCTTTCTGGAACTGCAGGAACGCCTGGCTTTGAGCCGTGGCTATGTGGAGACGATCCTGGGCCGGCGCCGGCCCTTCCATTTCGACCGCAACGGTCTTGGTCGTCTGCTTGGGAAGGATCCGTTCGAGATTGATCTCGATGTGGCCCGCCGCGGCGGCATGGAAGCCCAGCAGCTGCGCGCCGCGGCCAATGCACCAATTCAAGGCTCGAGTGCCGACATCATCAAGCTGGC
>WTFZ01000002.1 GCA_011523835.1 Synechococcus sp. CO36386bin_29
AGATCGAACAGTTCAACCGGGCCCTCGACACCACCCAGGATGCAGATCAGCTTCGACAGCTCGCCAAGCAACTGATGCAGGCCTGGCAGACCCAGAAAGCGGCCACCAGCTGGGTCATGCGCCAGGGTCCAGCTCCTTTCTCTTGAGAACAGCCCTGATGTCTTGAGGTCAGGACTGAGGATTCAACCGAGGAGCCATCACATTGGCCACTCGGCGTTGACTAGCGTTGATCCCGACGGGTTTCAACCATGGTTGAGCTGTACTTGAAAGCCAAGTTGCACAGCCGCATCTCCGTGGACACTTACCGAACCGTGCTGATGCTCCAGGAACTGGATGATCAGGATCAACGCCTGCGCTCGGATCTGCTCCGTCAGGTGGACAACGGCTCGATCAGACTGATCAACAGTTGAATCTGTTATGCGTGGTGTTTCAACCCAACGACCCCAGATTCTGGAGGGCGATCCTGGGAGTGGTTTCTCTCGTCGTGGGCTGCTCCCTCGCCTGGGTCATGCTGCAACTCTGATTTTCGCGTTCTGTTGTGTTCTGGGCGAATTGTCCAGCCCTGCCATGGCCACTCTGGACGATGAAGACATGATTCAGAACCAGAACGCTGGGCCTGTTGACTACGACCCCGATGCACCAATCATGAAGACTCAGCCTTCGGAATCAACCGAGCGGTGAGTCTTCGTTCGCGGTCTGCGTCACCACACGCGCGAACGCATCAATGTTGGCTGAGATCTCAGACATCTGTATCCAACAACACATTGTCTACAGATGCTCGCGGAACTTGATCTCAAGTGAGAAGGATCCAGAGCAGTGCGATCCCTAGGGCCAATGCGCTAACTCCCAGGGTGACAACCACAAGGAGACTGCCTCCCGCAAGCAGCATCAGCCGACGGAACGTCTGGGGGAACAGCAAATAAACAGCAAGGCCGGCCGCCACAGGCCAGAGCGGTGGGATCAACAAAAACACCCCTGCCAGAACGATCAGTCGCTGGCGCACCCGCTGAGCTCGCTCGAGAGCGAGTTTTTGCTCCAATTTCTGCGCAACACGCTGATCACGTTCCTCGTCACTAAGCCAGCGCCCCATCTCTCGAGCCAGCTCAAGCTCATCCTCGATCTGCTGTGATGACATCGACGGATTCATGATGTCAACCTAAAGCGGCGATGACCGTGATGTCATCGGGACTTGCCGCTGTTGTGCTCAGACCAGGAGCGCTCCAACGCCGCCCGTGCCTGGTCAACATCCGTGGAAGCCAGGCGATTCTGCGTTGAAAGCCTGGCGCGAAAAGGGCGCGTCAACCGCCAGAACCTCAGGGCAGCTGCAAAAGCCACGACCCCCCAGGCCACAAGAATCCAGCGTGGATCGTGCACGGAGTTACCGAAAACTCCATCATGGGCCGATTTTGAACCCGACGCGGCAGAAGCGTCTCAATCAACGGCATCGCACGCGTAGGTGATCACGCTGCCACGCCGCTCGCGAAAGTCTGGGTGCAGCGGATCCTCCACCTGCCACCACCAACGCCCATCGGTGTAGCTCGGAGTTCCTGCGTTGTTGGTGCGGGGTAACTGAAGCGTGACACCGCGCCAGTGAAGCAACACCCCATCACCTGGCACGGTGCCGGCCGCGCTGTTGGGCAGCGGAGACTCCGTCACACCGATGGCGTCCTGTCCAAGGGTGAGTGATTCGGCCGTGAGTCGATCACCCTCACAGATCCAGGCCGCAGAGGCAGGTGTCGAAGGACCAGCGAGGCAGACCAGAAGCACGACGTTCAAGACAAGCCATCGCAGACATCGAGCCACGGCGAACGAGTGAACACGTCAGAGTGAAAGGGTCGCACCCCTGCGCACCCTCCGTCGATGCTCCCCCCCTTCTTCTTTCCCTTCTGCCCGATCAGCGCCGCGAAGATCGCAGGCCTCAAGGCCACAGTGACGCTGCTGCTGGTGCTGCTGATCAAGTCCAAGCTTCTGCGCGTGAAGATGTCGCTGCTGGGCTCCTTCCTCGGCTTGATCATGCTGACCGGGTTTCTTCTGAGCACCGGCGTTCTCACCCTCGTTGCCGGCGGTGCAGTGGCCTATGCAGCCAGCCGGAGCAAGGCATGACGACCCCGGAAACAAACGCCGGTCCCAGCCCGGAGCAAATCCTTGCGGCATCCGCCGGCTGGGTCGCCGTGGTGCTCAACGTGGTTCCCGGCCTGGGCGCCGGGTACCTCTACCAACGCCGCTGGAAGGCCTACTGGATCACCTCAGTGCTGGCCACCGCCTGGTTTGTGGCCGGTGCAGCTCTGGGATTGAACGCTGAGCCAGACGCCGATCCTCAGAACCAGCTGATCGGTCTTCT
>WTFZ01000024.1 GCA_011523835.1 Synechococcus sp. CO36386bin_29
GCTTGAGCTCGTCGGTCACTTCGGTGACGCGGTCGAGACAGGCGTTCAGCAGGGCAGCCGCTTCAAAGCGGGTCATCGCCCGGTTGCCGCGATAGGTGCCGTTGGGGTAGCCAGCGACGCAGCCGTAGCGCTCGATCAGGTTGCTCAGAGCCTGGTACGCCCAGTCGGTGGGGACCACATCAGAGAACTGAGTGATGCTGGTGACCTGCTCGCCGGTTGCGGCGTAGTCAGACACACCCTTGATGTTCAGCTCAGTGGCATGAGCAGAACACAAAGATGTTGCGATTGCAATGCCAATCGGATTGCACAAGGCAAACAGGGTTTTATTCATTGGATTGAATTGAGGCAGTGGACTGCCTCAATAAGATGAAATGTAAGGGCTAAAAAATTACTTTTGATGATCGTTCAAGCGCTTCGTTTTTTATGGAGATCAACTTTTTAAAAGCACTGATCACGCGCTTGTTTAGTCAACCAGGGCAACCCAGGCGAACGCCAGGCCGATGCCCATCCAGATGCCAGCGCTGAGGCGGCGTCCCTGCTCCCCAAGCTTGGCAACAACGCCCTTGGAGCAGGCCGTGACCAGCAGCAGCAATGCCCCCTGACCGATCAGCAAGCCCAGAAAGTAGGTGATGAGAGGTGTGGGCTCGGCTCCCACGATCGTGCTGCCCAGCAGGAAGCCATGAAGACCGATCAGTGGCAGAAGCCACTGCGCCGGCAACAGGGTGAGCGCGATCAGTCCTTCGGCCACCAGGGACAGGGACACCAGCGCCTCGGCCCAGGGGGCGATGGCATCGGAGAGAGGAATGAACTGCGAGAGGGCGCTTCCTCCCAGACCCACGGCCAGCAGGGGAATCACCCAGGCCATCGGTCGGCGCAGGCCGATGAAGGCGATCGCCAGGAGGAACAGGAGATGATCAGGGCCAAGAAGCGGATGGCCGATTCCGCTCATCAGTCCCTGCCAGGCCGTCAGGCCTGTGCTGTCACCCATGCCGAAGGGATGGTGGGCGTTCGCCGGGGCTGCGAGCGATGCACTCAGAAGCAGGGGAGCTGCCACCAGGCCGGCCCTTCGCAGAGCGGCTCCAGGAGTTTTGAAAATCAAGGTCGATCCTCGTCGTGTGATGGTCTGGCGGGCGTTCTGACTGACTTCGCTGATGGCGAAGCTTCACAGCTGCGGGACAGCGACGGATTCGCACCGTTCTTTCCCCGTTTCCATCAGCGGCTGCTCCCCGCTGAAACCAGCAAACCAAACTAGCTCCCTATCTCAGATCCGCACTTTTCCAACTTCCGCTCGCAGAGGTGCCCTTCCCGTTCCCACAAGAATGGGTTGGCGGGTGTAGATCTCAACTCTGATCCCATGGCGGGCCATGCTGATCAAGGCTCGGCTTACAGCCAGTGCGATCAGAACTGAGGCGCCAGGCCAGCGCCAGGCCACCAGCAGGTTGATCAGATCGGCCATCGGCACGCAGCATCTGTCCATCCCTTAGCAAAGGCGCGACAGGATCAGGTGGTGACAGCTGAGCGGCAAGCGGGCACCATGGGGCACTCACGCTGATACGCATGCGTCGCATTGCTCTGGCTCTTGTGGGTGTCCTCGCCGTACCGCTTGCTGCGGAGGCAGGGCTCATGGACATTCTCGAGAGCATGAAGCCTGCGCCGCCTGTGCGCAACGAACCTCAATTGCCGCCGCTGCCTGCCACTCCCGGGCGAGGCAAGAACTGGGTCGGCGATCGCATGCCCAAGAAGGACATGCCGATTCTGGTGCTTGCCGGCCATGCGGATTCCCAACGGATGTACGGCGCAGGGACGCCTGGTCGTGCGGTGGATGTGGGTGGTGCAGTGCCGATGCAAGCCGGCATGACCGACGAGCTCTACTGGAACCTGCGCACCGCCAGGGCGGTTGTGTCCGAGGGCAAGCGCCAAGGGTTGGACATCACCTTCTACGACCCGGGCGTGCGCACGATCCGCAACGGAGAGGATCCGCGCACCAACTGGAGTGTGGGCGGCGAGCACGCTGCCAAGGGCGGTTATGTGGTGGAGATCCACTACGACGCCTATGCGCCCCATGGCATCGGCGCTGGAATCATTCCCGCTGTGGCCTTCGGGTTCTCGGTGATGGATGAAGCGCTGGCCAAGGAATTCGGCGCCTACCCCTACGACTACCGCGGCATGTTGGGGGCTCCCCGCAAGGGGGTTTCGATGCTTGAGATCGGCATGCTGGAAGGTGAGCTGGAGGCCGATCTGCGGGATCCCTCTCAGAGGCAGGCCACCTTGGATCAGATCGCCAAGAGGGTGGTGTCAGCTCTTCAGGTGGGGCTTGAACAGGGCCAGTCGCTCGACATGGTCTGCCGGATGAGGGGAAGGATTGCCGCCGATTGCCGTTGAGACCTCGAGGATCCGCGACTGCTTAGGAGCAGGGTGAATCCCGATGAACGTGATCCTGCTCAAAAGCTACGACCAGTGGTTGGACGCAAAGCGCGTTCGGCTCAGCGATCGCCGGGCTGAGCACATCCGCAAGGTGCTGCGTTCCCAGCAAGGGGACACCCTGCGGGTTGGACTGCTGGACGGTCAGCTGGGGACAGGACGCATCGAGGCCATCGATGGTCAGGCTGTGTTGATGAGTGTGCAGCTGGCGGATCCACCACCACCGCGCCATCGGTTCGACCTGGTGCTCGCCTTGCCTCGTCCCAAAATGCTGCGGCGGATCCTGCGCACTGTGGCCGAGTTCGGTGTGGGGCACCTGCATCTGGTGCAGACGGCTCGGGTGGACAAGAGCTACTGGCAGAGCCCCCTGCTGGCTGACGTGCAGGTGGATGATGCTTTGCAGATGGGGATGGAGCGCTCTCGCGACACCATCAAGCCTCAGGTTCACCGCCATCGCCTGTTCCGTCCCTTTGTCGAAGACCGGTTGATGGGGATCTGTGCGGGCAGATCCTGCTGGATCGCCCATCCGGATGGTCCTGTCGGCCTGAATGAGGTGTCCAGTCACCCCGCCGTTGTGATGATCGGGCCAGAAGGCGGTTTCGTGCCCTTTGAGCTGAAGCTGGCGGAACAGATGGGTGCCCGACGTGTGCAGCTCGGCTCAAGGATTCTCAGCGTGGATACCGCCTTAACAACCGCTCTGGCGCAAGCTTTGTGAGCACGGCACGTTGGCCTCAGGTCCAGTGGATTTCTGCGTTGATCAGGGGAACGATGCTGCGTTTCACAGGGCACTGCTCCGCCACGCGCTGCAGGAGGGCGCGCTGGTCGTGATCGAGCTGCTCAGGGAGATGAAGGGTCACGCGCAGGGTGTCGATGCGCCTTGGTCCTTCACTGCTCATCACCTTGTCCACGCTGGCGCTGGCTCCCTCAAGCGACCAACCGCGGCTGCGGGCGGTGATTCCCATGATCGTGAGCATGCAGGTGCCCAGTGAGGTGGCCAGGAGATCGGTGGGGGAAAACGCCTCTCCTCTGCCTTCGTTATCGAGGGGGGCATCGGTGCTCAAGGTGGCCCCAGATCCCGAATGGGTGGCTTCGCAATGAAGATCACCGGTGTAGGTGCAGGTGATGTGGGTCATGACGTTGGAGGGCGATTGATCGCGAGGGATCACCAGATCCAGGGAATTAGGAGTTTTGTTTGCTGACGGTATGTCGGAAAGTCTGAGTATTTTTCAGCCATTGATTTTTCTTTTTCGCTCATGCGTTGAAGGTAAAGCGCAGCGATGGCCAGAGGGACCAGATAGGCCCAGACTGAGCCTGCTATCACTGCAAAACTCAGATAACGCATCAGATCGCCGCTGTAATTGACATGACGGATACGGCTCCAAATTCCATCGCTGACCAAACCGCGACCCATGGTTTTGGCTGTCATTTTTTGCACATCTGCAGAAGTATTGATCAAACTGCCGAAGTAAAACAACGGAACCGCCGTTGCCGTGGCCGCAATGGTGAGCGGGTTTGGGTTGAAGAACGCGAGAAAGGCGGGCAGTGAATAGAAAACACCGATGATCAAAATGGCGCTGATCAGACCAATGGGTCCGACCTTGTCCTGGAACAGAAACGTTCTTCGTTCTGGATAGATCCGCTGTTCAATCAGCCACCACAGGCAGTAACTGATGTGCATGCAGGCATAAAGAATCTGTCTCTGATCGGTGATTCCCACCAAGGCAATCAAGGTGATCACAAGCGCGATCGTGATCACCTTGGCGACATTGATGGCCGTGAGCTGGCTGACCATGGGGCTTCAGGTGTTTGAAGAATTTTCTAAGGAACCTTGATCAGGGAAACGCACAACGAGCAGATCATCTTTGGTGAGCTCACCTTGATCATCCAGCAACTCCGGATGCGTGGTGACCAGTCCGGTGCGATCTTTTCGCTCCATCGCACGGGTCAGAACAGACTTGCCTGGGCGCATCAATCTGAATGCCTGGACAAGAAGAAACACCAGACAGGCTGCATAAACCAGGGGAAACAGGGAGCCGGCCATCCGATCAGTCCTTGTTCTTCAGGGAAGGGAGATCCGTTGGCTGCGACAGCACATACACAACCCCGGCAGTGATGACAACACCGAAAACAACCATGCCAATGATGAAGGGGGTGTAATCAGTCATGGATGTCTCGTCAATACACAAACCTTAACAATGCTCATCGTTCCCTGTGTGTTTAGCGTTTGGGCTCAGGCCTGAGTCACGCATGTCCTGGGGTCAGGCACTGAAGCAACGGGACCGGCAGCCCGAGGTGATGGATCAGCCAGGATTGGATCCCGCTGAGCATGCCCGCGCGCTGCGCGGTCTGCGCCGGATCAATGCGATCAGCCGCAGTTCCACGGGATTGCTGCGTTTGTTGCAGGCGCTCGATCCATCAGGGGGTTCAACACAGATCAGCGTTCTCGAGCTGGCCTGCGGTGGTGGTGACATCGCCATTGACCTCGATCGGATGGCCAGGCGTTCAGGGCTGATGCTTGAGATCCACGCCTGTGATTTCAACCCAGAGGCGATCCGCCTGGCCCGCGGCAATGCCCAACGCAGGGGCGGACAGGTGCAGTTCAGCGTGGCCGATGCACTGGCGGAGCCAGGCCGAGAGCCGGTTGATGTTGTTTATTGCACCCTGTTTGCCCACCATCTCAGTGATGACGCTGTGGTCACACTGTTCCGGGTGATGGCTGCACGTGCCAGACGTCTAGTGGTCGTCGACGATCTGATTCGCAGTCGGCTCGGCTACGCCCTGGCCTGGGCAGGGACACGCCTACTGAGCCGTTCATGGGTGGTGCACACCGATGGCCCCCTGTCTGTGCGCGCGGCGTTCACACCCGATGAACTTCTCGGGCTGGCCGAGCGGGCTGGGCTCTCTGGAGCAGAGCTTCAACGCTTCTGGCCTGAGCGCCAACGACTGATCTGGTGTCCGCCGTTGTGATGGGCCGAATCTGGGATGTGGTGGTGATCGGAGGTGGTGTCGCTGGCGGGCTTGCTGCTCTCGACTGCGCCAGGAGGGGCCTCTCCGTGCTTGTGGTGGAGAAGCGCGCCTTTCCCCGCTGGAAGGTCTGCGGGTGTTGTTTCAACGCCCAGGCCCAAGGAGTGCTCGAGGCTGTGGGCCATGGCGATCTGATGGCACGTTGCGGAGCTCAGCCGCTGCAGCAGTTGCGCATCGGCCTCCATGGCAAGACCGCGCCACTCTCCCTGCCGGGGGGCTGGGTGCTGTCCCGGGAACGTTTTGATCAGGCCCTGCTGGAGGCTGCCGCTGCGGCTGGTGCCACGGTTCGTTTTCAGACGCGGGGGCAGCTCGGTCCGTCGTGCTCCGCGACGCGGAGCGTGCGTCTCACCTCCTCTGCAGGTGGGGCCCAAGAAGAGGTGAACGCCAGGGTGGTTCTTGTGGCGGCCGGTCTGGTGAACCACTGCAGCCCCGATCACGCCAGTGTTGAAACCATCGCCACTTCGAGAGTTGGAGCCGGTTGTGTGCTGCCGGCCACGACCCATGGCTACGCCGGCAATGTGATCCATATGGCTCTCGGAAACGGAGGGTATGTGGGATTGGTGCAACGGGAGGATGGCGCGTTGAATCTGGCGGCTGCGTTCGATCGCTCTTGCCTCGCTGCTGCAGGCAGTGCCGCTGCAGCAGCACGATCCGTGCTCGAGTTGGCGGGATTTGAGCTGCCGGCCGGTTTCATGGCCGGGCAGTGGCAGTTGACGCCAGCCTTGACCCGTCGTCCCTCAGCAGTTGCCGGCCACCGTTGTCTTCTGATCGGGGATGCCGCCGGTTACGTGGAACCCTTCACCGGTGAGGGGATGGCCTGGGCCCTCACGGCTGGTGCTGCTGCTGCTCCATTTGTGGTTGAAGGGTTGGCTGACTGGAGTCCAGACCTGGAACGGCGCTGGCTGCAGACGTTGGAGTCCCTGGTCGTGCGGCGTCAACGGGTGTGCCGGGCTCTGGCCACGGTGTTGCAGCGTCCCTTGCTCACCTCCGGCCTGTTCAGTCTCTGCAGAGCCTGGCCAGGTTTGCCGGAGCGGATCGTGCGCCGCGTGAACCGGGTGCAGTTGCCCTCAGCGGAGATCGGTTGATGGCGCTCACGCTGCATGGCATCGGTACGGCCGTTCCCCAGGGGTCCATCGGCCGGGATGAGGCGGTGGCTCTGGCGGACCATGTCAGCGGTGGCGACAGCCGGCAGACATCGCTGTTGCAGCGCATCCATCAACGCAGCGGTGTAAGTCGCCGCGGCAGTGTGCTGATCGCTGATTCCAGCGACGACGCTTCAGTTCTTGAGCGGGTGCCCTTTTACGGCGGCACCAATCCCTCCACAGGGGAGCGCATGAACGAGTTTCAGCGCCATGCCGCTGAGCTGGCGTTCGTCGCCAGTGCTGCAGCTCTTTCTGAGTCTGATGTTGCTGTTGAGGCGATTACCCACCTGATCACGGTCTGCTGCACTGGCTTCGAGGCTCCCGGGGTGGACCTGGCCCTGATCGATCGGCTTGGCTTGAATCCCGGGGTGCAGCGAACCCATGTGGGCTTCATGGGATGCCATGCAGCGCTCAATGGCCTGCGGGTGGCTCGGGCGTTCGCTGAAGCCGATCGCAATGCTGTGGTTCTGATCTGCTGCGTGGAGCTCTGCAGCCTGCATCTGCAGTACAGCGGGGATCCCGAGCAGGTGGTGGCCAATGCCTTGTTCGCCGATGGTGCCGCTGCCGTGGTTGCCTCGTCGCAACCCCCCTCATCGCGTCCGGCTGTTGTGTTGGAAGCCAATGGCTCCACAGTGATTCCAGGATCTGCTGGCCTGATGCACTGGCGAATCGCTGACCAGGGGTTTTCCATGGGCCTGTCCCCCCAGGTGCCGCAGACGGTGGCCAAGGCCCTGCGTCCCTGGTTGGACGATTGGTTGGGCAATTGGGATCTCAGTCTTGCGTCCATCAGCAGCTGGGCGATGCATCCCGGCGGACCGAAGATTCTCTCGGCCTGCGCTGAGGTGTTGGAACTGAGCCCTGAGCAACTGCAAACGTCATGGGCTGTTCTGCACGACCACGGGAATATGTCCAGTGCCACGGTGCTGTTCATCCTCGATCGGTTGCGTCGCTCAGCCACCCCTGGTCCTTGCCTGGCTCTGGCATTCGGTCCTGGCCTCTGCGCCGAGGTGGCTCTGTTCCGCCTAATGCATGGCTGACCTGTGCAGCCCCGCAGTTTCTTCCGCTTTTCGACAGGATTGATTTTTGTTGCAGAGCCCGTGATCGCACTCGTTCGTCGTCTGGCCGGGCCTGCGGCAGCCGCCATCGGTGTTCTTGGTCTTGCCGTGTCCGGCACGGTTTGGAATTTCTATGGTCGGCTGCCCGGTTTGAGCGGAACCATCGCCTCGCTTCTTGTTTTGGCGCTGGGTCTGGTGCTTTTGCGTCCGCTCCCCGTGCCAGAACTGCCCGAGCCGTCCACTGCTGAGGAACCTGCTTCCACCTCTGAGCTGGCAGCTGCTGAAGATTCAGCTGTCTCCGGTGAATCGCTTACCACCGCTGAAGCCATCGCCCGTGAATTGGCTGCTGAGGAAAGCCGCAAGCCCGAGGTGGTTTTGATCACCTACGCACCCGAGAATCTGCTGCCCGGTACCACTCTTCCCGTTCGCAAGCGTCGCCCTGGAGCCTCGTTCAAGCTTTATAGGGAGATGACCGAAGAGCTCTTTAAGAGTTGACCGCAGGGTCTTCTTTGATGGATCAAATGATCAATCAAATTGAATTGGTCTCGTACAGGTGAGTCATCAATGCTGCGTAAAGCTGATTCTTCATCAGCAGTAGGCAGGCCTGTTCATCGGCGTCTCCCCCTGGCCAGTTGGTATAAGCATTGTCCACAACCCGGTGCAGAAGACGTAAGGCGTCGACTTCCATGGTGAGGGTGGCAGCGATTTGATCGGGATTCATCTGTTAATGGCTGTGAAAGGAACTTAAAGGTTCTTGGTTTGACGAAATGCCCATGCAGCTGCAGCTTGTTGTTGTTTCCACGCCACCAGGAGATGCTTTGCTAAATCTCTGAGTTTCTGCACGTCCTGCGTGTTGTCGATATCGCGGGACATTTTTTCAATTTCAAACTTCTGTCCCAGGCTCATTGTGATTGGTTCCATGGGCATGACTGATTTCGCGGCAAAGTAACTGGAATGTCCGCTTGAGGCAAATTTAAAGTGTAGTGTTTGCAACCGATCAGCGACTTTTGTGTTCAGCTCAATGCAAGGTCGTCGTTACGGAACATGTCTAACGGCTGTTGATTGTTTTCAGTGCTGTTGATTGAGGCTCTATAAATCACTGGTACGACTTGATCCAATGCACTTCTCCTGGGAAAAACATCAGGAGCTTTCCAGAACCGTTGCGGTTGCTGCAGACAGCAATCAAGGTCAGGCTTTGGCCTTGATGGGTCTTGGATTGACGCTTCTCATCAAGGATCTTCTCGAGCATGAATGTCAACGGTCGTCCTTGCCTTCATCCAAGGCCTGAAGGCGTATGTCCGGAAATCTGCAGGCCATTGGTTTTCTTGTTGTCTGGGTGCTCGGTTGGGGTGTCGGTGGATCCTTGATCGACGCCGGATTGATTGAGTTCGGCGTCTATTCGCTGGAAACTGGCCAGATCGGTACGGCCATTACCTTTGTGCTCTGGTCGTTGCTGTGGGGATGGGGAGGAATCAGGCTTTATCAGAGATTCACCCAGACCTATCCCAACCAGGACGATCCCTAAGCACTTTGCTCTGCTGTTCCGCTCATCGCTGCTCGTGGCGGGATGACGCTGTCACCAGCAACCCTCCTCTGGGTAAGGGACTGGGGATCTGCTGAAGCGTCAGGTCTTGATCCGGCGCCAGCTCCAGGCGCACATGTTGCAGCAGCCCAACCGCCATCAGACGGATCTCCAACTCCGCCAACGCCTTGCCCAGGCAGACCCGTTCACCTCCTCCAAAAGGCAGGAGAGTTTGCATGAAGGATCCATCCAGGTGCCGCTGCGGCCGGATGTCCGCTAGGTCGGACTTCCCATCGCCAAGGTCAGGTGCAAGTGCCACCTGAATCACCCGATCCGGTGGCACCGCCACACCAGCCAACTGAATGGTTTCCTTGGTTCTTCGGAAGAACCCTCCAACCGGTGGGGTCAGGCGCATCACCTCCAGCACGGTGGCGTCTAGGCGAGGGCAGCGTCGGCTCTCCAGGTTGGGCCAGGGCTGATCCAGCAGTTCTGGCAACAACCACAGCTCAATCTCGGGGTTGAGCATCAGGGCGCGCATCAGACAGCTCAATGACGATGCGGTGGTTTCGTAACCGGCGAACAGCAGCAGGAGCAGTTGTTCCACCAGATCGTCATCGGTGAGTGGAATCCCGGCTTCATCCAGGCCACCGCTGATCAAATCCAGTCCTCCCCTATTCAGTGGCCTCTGCTCCAGAACGTGCTGCAGCCGCAGCAGCAGACGTTTCTTGGCCTCCAGGGCCTTGGCGAAGGGAGTGCCAGGGATCGCCAACGGAATCGAGAACAAAGCCCGGGTCCAGATCTCGAAGTCAGCGAACAGGGCCTGACGATCACTGGCATCCAGGCCCAGCACGGTGGTGGCGATCACCGAAAAAGCAAACCGCCGCATGCAGGGCACAAGCTGAATCGGTGCCTTGGCTTGGATCAGATTCTCTGCCAGCTCCTCCACCAGAGTGGCGATTGAGGGGGTGTAGCGACTCAGAGCTGCTGCGGAAAACAGCTGTCCGACCACGCGGCGGCGCGCCTTATGACCGTCCCCGCTGCGATTGGCCAACGAGCGGCTGCCAAGAAGCTGGCGCACGCTCTCCGGCCACCAACCCTCGAGGGCGTCACCCTGGGCGAACAGATCAGCAATGGCCTGTTTCCCACGGATGAACACAAGGCGCTGGTTGAGCAGCCGCGTTTCAAACACGTCGCCATGGGCGATGAAACGCTTCTGCGCGAATTGAGGGTCGCGGAAGAAGTCAAGGGTTTCCTTGAGGCCGGTCACCGCACCCGTGCTTGGGAGGGGCTTAGCCGCCATCACGGACAGGAGAACGAGGGATTCCACGCTATCGAGAACGGAGAGGTGCTTTGATCGGCCTGTTGATCTGAACTTGACGATGGCCGAATCGGGCATGAATGACGGTCTTGCTGCTCTGGTCGCCGATGTGGGGATGGGCAATGTGATCGATGCAGAGCTGCTCGAGGGTTGCCCTGTTGCTGCCCACGAGCTCGATGAGATGGATGCCGATCAGGCTGCGCGGGTGGCAGCCCATTGTTTTCAGACGCTCTTTGATCACCGCGTTGATGCATCGGTTGGGGTGGAGGCGGATGCCTCATCGGGTCAGTGGAGCGGCACGCTCGATGGCTTCTGCTTCACCATCAGTCGCGACGATCTCGGTGATTTGGTGTTGGATTTCAGCAGTGCCCAGGCATGACCATCGAGGAACTGCGCGCGGACATTGCGCAGCGGATCGGCAAAAGGGTGGAGGTGCTGTTCACCCGCGATGGAGAGCCTGCGCTGGAGGTGACAGATCTTTATCAGCCCTCTCCAGCAGGTTTCGGAGGACTGCTTCTTCTTCGTGATGGATCGCGTCTGGCCTGGGAGCTTTGGCTTGAAGATGGAGAGCGCTGGAATTTTCATTGCTCGCCGATGTCTGATTGAAACTTGCTTCCGAACGCCAATACTTGCAAGCCTCTGATTGTTAGATACTTATCGTGTGATCAGATTGGTGGATCGACAAAAATATTGTTCGTCAAATTTCGCTCCAAATCCGGTTTCGGTAGATTGTCAATTGTCGCAATAGTGCCCCCGGATGGATTAATGATATGATTGACATATTGATCGCTAATGATATCAAGATTAGATGCTGGGTTGTCTGAAAAGCTGATGAAGTCTTTGTTAGAGTTGAAATCATTGATTTGAGCATTTCGAGTGCTTTTGGAAAGTGAAAATTCGTCTTTGCCAGCTCCGCCGAAGTCGACATTGTCGAATGCCAGGAAGATCTGATCATCGCTTCTGAAACCTGTGAGTAAAGCGGTTCTATTTGATCCTATGATGACATCATTTTTTCTTAAGCTCCAAACAATGAATCTGTGTTGATATCTGTGAACTGTTCAAAGTTCAAGCCTGTAATTTGATCAATTTTAAACGAGAAACTTCGACCATCTTCGAATTCACGAGTCAGCTTGACCGATCTGACCTTTCTGTCACTAAAAAGCAATCCACCGCTCAAGTCTCCTTTGATGATCGAGGTCTCCCTTGCAATCTCACCTTGTTCAACAATTTTGGACTCCAGGCTGTAACGCCTGTTGGAAAAGCTTGCTGTAAAAGCATCACTGCCTATGGAAAAAGTAAAAAAGACACCCTGGTTGGTTGCAAAAGCTTCTCGTAGGGATAGTTAAACTCCCCTGAAATTTCAACCCGTGCCATGACATGATGGGAGGTGTCTTTGCGCGACTTAGTCATGGATGCTGGTCGTTGATGGGAAATCTGTTGATACGCAGGCCTTGAATTGCACACTGTCACTCTTTCGAGCACAGTGTGTCAAACCGACGCCGGCATCAGCAGAAGGCACGCTCATCACGGCAATGCCAATCACAGCTGCTAGAGGTGCTAGGGCAATTACAATCAATGAGGCGGCTTGATTGATGGCGGCGGTCCTGGCTTTGTCGATCTTGGTGTGGTTCATGGGTTTGGCGATGGCTAAGGATCTCGTTTCCGTTCTTCCGATGCCTTCACCATCGCTGTTTCCCTCAGACAGCACCACCTCCAGATGGAGGGTTCTTGAGAGCCTCCTGTTCCCCTCGGAAATGTTGATGTCTACGCTCAGTCAGCATTAAAGAATATTGCGATACTATCAAATTTGGAACTGACAAAAATCAACTCAATGGTTCTGCTCATGAGTATGTGTTTGTGAACGATGTCATCATTTTGCTTGATGGAGATTTGATTGTCACCACGAAATTGGTATTTGACCTTCACTCTGATTTTGTTTCTACAGACCCACTGTCAGGTTCTTGTGCTGCCTGGTCAATGTTGCATTGAATCAGGATCGGTCGTCTGAGGAACTTGCGCTTCTCATGAGCATTTCGGTGCAATCATTACTTGCGGCGGTGCGAGCGAACCTCCGGTAATTTACTGATTTTCTGAGGTTTTCGGCGCTCTGTCGCTGCCATTGCCTTAGGTCACGATCTCATTTAGGAGGGACTTGGGGTTTCCTCAATGTGAGTTCTCATGTAATGGTTGAAGTGTTTTGCTTCTTTTTCAATCGCACTC
>WTFZ01000154.1 GCA_011523835.1 Synechococcus sp. CO36386bin_29
TGACCAGTGCAGGGATCAAAGGCAGAAAACCTCCCTGAACCGATTCAGGAATCAATCCGCTGGCAAAGCCCAGTAGGACGCCTTCGCCCACGATCACTGATGCCATGGCACCGAAAGAAGACCAGCGCAGGCCATAGACCGTCCCGACAAGCATTGGGAACAACAGCGCGAGACCCGAAAAGGCATGAGTTGCCAGCGACAGAATGGCCTCCGGTGGCCGCAGGGCAATGGCCAGTCCAGCAACGGCCAAGGCGATCACCACGAGCTGCCCGACCCGGACTTGTTCAGCCAAGGATGCCTGGGGTCGCCAATACCGCTTGTAGACGTCGCGGGACAGCATCGACGACAGCGCCAAGAGCTGAGAATCCAGGGTGGACATGAAAGCAGCCAAAGCCCCGACCATCACAAGTCCTGTCAGCCACTCCGGGCTGTAACGCCCCAGCATCAGCGGCATGACCTGATCGGAGGCGCGACCGACAAGATCGGGGAATGCCAGATGCCCCCACATCCCGATCATCACGGGACAGATGAACAACACGCCGGCCACGACGGGATACAGCACCATCGACTGCTTCAAGGAGCGGTCATCGCCAGCAGCGAAAAAACGCATTTGCATCTGCGGAAACATGGGCAGACACAACGGCCAAAGCAGCAGGTAACTCACCATCACGCGAGGTGCCAAAAAATCATTGCGTCCAGCACCGCTGAATAGATCAGGCAGCTGTTGCAACAGCGTGCGATTGGCAGCCTGAACACCACCCACACCGTTGGAAATCGCCACGAAGGCCATCAGCATGAGTGAAAACATCAAGACGCCTTGAAGCACATCCGTGCGCGCCACAGCTCGCATACCGCCGCCCACGACGTAGAGCACAATCACAACGGTGAGCAGCACAGCTCCCACTTCAAAAGGCACAAGGCCCCCGGTCAGACTCTCCAGTAAGTAGCCAGCACCCAGTGGTTGCAGTGCCAGATAGGGAAGGGTGAACAGCACCATGACGGCCAGCACCAGCAGGCGCACCCCTTCTCCCGGCAGACAGTGCCCGATCAATTCTGAAGGCGTAATCAGCCCATGCTGAGCACTGAGTTGTCGAACCCGACAGCCAAAGCTGCCGAAGCTCAGAGCCGCCAGGCCGGTGCCAAACGCCATCATTGGGTAGTACGCAATCCCGATGCGATACCCAGCTCCCGCAAAGCCAAGAAAAAAGAATGCGCTGAAATTGGTGGCGATTAATGTAAAAAAAAGCAGGCCTGCACGCAGACGGCGATCGGCAAGGAAATAGGACTCTGCGCTCTTGCTTTGGCCCCCAAGACTCTGAGCACCAAGCCAGAGCAAAGCCAGCAGATAGGCAACGAGAGCGATCAACGCAGAGATCAGGGTGATGCTCATGGGCGGGCCATCCATCCAGCGAGAACGGTGAGTGCTACTTGCAAGAGGATGAACAGCAACACCCAAACAGGTACTCCACCCCACAACGTGAGGGCTGAGTCAGCGCAAGCGTGCACGAGCAGCGCCAACCCAACCGCAACGAGCACGACAAGCCACGACCAACGTCTTGGCATGACATTCATCCAGCGCACACGTCTGAGACTGATTGTCGATCACTCACCATGTCCACCCGCAGGAGGCCGTCCTTCAGAAACAAGACATCAGTGACCTGGGCAATACCAAGGTGTCAGGATCCGCCGTGCCGTGATCACCTGCACCCATGGATTGCCTCTGCCTCGGCCTGCTGTGTGCTGATCTGGTCTGCGATCCCATCCCTGCCCTTCCCAGCGAGGGGCAGCTCATGGAAACCGAACGCATGGAGCTCAGCCTGGGGGGCTGCGCAGCGAACACCGCCTTCGATCTGGCCAAGCTGGGCATCAACACTGGCATCAGCGGCTGCGTCGGCGACGACGGGCTGGCCGACTTCATCGTTGCAACCCTGAAAGCTGCGGGAGTGGACACCACTGGGGTGGTGCGCTCGACGGCCGTGGCCACGGCCTCCACCGCGGTGATCAACGTACGCAATCAGGACCGGCGCTTCGTCTCCTATGCCGGCGCCAACACGACCATGACCGCGGAGTTGATTCCAGCTGGGCTGCTGGAGTCGGCCAGCATGCTTTACATCGGCGGATTTCTGATGCTGGACGGCCTCGAGAGCGACGCCATGCTCCAGCGCCTTGCCCAGGCCAGGGAGGCCGGCACCCGCATTCTTCTGGATGTGGTGCAAGTGGATGATGCCGATGCCATGGAGCGCCTGCAACGGTTTCTCCCCTACACCGATGTCTTTCTCCCCAACAACGATGAAGCCGCCCTGCTCACGGGGTTCACGGATCCCTGGGAGCAAGCCGAAGCCTTTCGCGCCGCCGGCGGCCGGACCGTGGTGATCACGGAGGGGAATCGGGGCGCCCATCTGGTGAACGAACAGATGAAACTGCGCGTCGGCGCCTACGACACGGACTACCAGGGCGGCACCGGCGCCGGCGATGCCTTTGATGCCGGCTTCATCGCCGCACTGCTCCAAGAGCATGACCTGCCCACCTGCCTGCGCTGGGGCAGCGCCCTCGGCGCCAGCTGCGTGCGGAGCACATCGGCCACCGGCAGCGTGTTCAACCGGGACGAGGCACTCAAGTTCATGGAAAGTCACCCGATCACGGTTGAGCGCTGCTGAGCTGCGCGAACACGGGCTTGAGTGCGGGGTACAGCTGCTTGTAAAGAGCATGACGTTCCTGCAGGCGCAGTGCCTCTGGTCCCGGCAACAACGGCGGGGCAACCGTCACCCAGGCTTCACAGGCGTCGCCCACGCTGGTGAACGCATTTGCGCCCACCGCGGCCAGCAGCGCAGCGCCATAGGCGGTGGCATCGACCGTGGCGGTGAGCGCCACCGGGCAGCCGAAGAGATCGGCGCAGAGCTGACGCCAGAGCGGGCTGCGCACGCCCCCTCCCGACAGATGCACGCAGCGGGGATCGAGACCAGCCTCCCGCAGCAGACCAAAGCAATCGCTCAAGCCGTGGGTCACCCCCTCCAGCACAGCCCGAGCGAGATGACGACGGTCATGGCGCTGATCCAGACCGATGAAACACCCCCTGGCGCTGGCATCGGCATGGGGTGTCCGCTCACCGGAGAGATAGGGCAGGAAAAACAGATCATCGGCACCAGCCGCAATGCCGGCCGCCATGGCCTCAATCCGCTCAAAAGCATCGTCATCACTGAAGTCCGGTGTGATCGCGCGCCGAAACCAATCGAGGCTGCCCGCACCGCTGAGCATCACCCCCATCAGAAACCAGGTGCCGGGGGCTGCATGGCAGAAGGCGTGGAGCCGCCCCTCGTCTGCACCGCGCCAGCGTTGCATCGGTGCAGCCACCACACCACTGGTTCCCAGCACAGCACCAGCCGAGCCCTCATGCACCAACCCGCAGCCAAGAGCCGCCGCCGCCTGATCCCCCGCACCCGCCACCACGGGGGTGCCCGGCCGAAGGCCGATCACCCCTGCGGCCTGCACTGACACCTGGCCCACCACTGCCGCACTCTCCACGGCCTCAGGCCACCAGGATCTCGGCAGTTTGAGATCGGCAAGCAGCGCATCCGACCAGCGCCGTTGGGCGCAATCAAACACAGCTGTGCCACTGGCATCGGACACATCGGTCGCCAACGCTCCGGTGAGCCGAAACCGGATCCAGTCCTTGGGCAGCAGCACCGTGGCGATGCGTGCGAAAGCCTCGGGCTCGTGCTCGCGCATCCACAGCAGCTTGGGGGCCGTGAACCCGGGCAGCATGCGATTGCCGGTGCAAGCCAGCAGATGATCGAGGCCCAGGCGATCCTCCACCGCTCGGCACTGGAGTTCACAGCGCCCGTCATTCCAGAGCTGGGCCGGTCGGATGCACTCACCCTGGGCATCGAGAGCCACCAGTCCGTGCATCTGTCCGGCGAGACCGACCGCGTCGATCGCCCCGGGATCGAGACGGGCCTCCGCAAGAGCCGCAGCCACGGCCTGGAGGGTACTGCGCCACCAATCCTCCGGATCCTGCTCGCTCCATCCCGCCTGCTTCACCAGCGGGCGATGGTCGCCATGCCCCACAGCGCACACCGTCCCAGCGGCATCCACCACCAGCACCTTTGTGGCACTGGTGCCCAGATCAATTCCCAGAACGGTCATGACTACACCTGCTCAAGGAATGCCAGCACCCGGGACGGCAGGGGCTGGGGATCAATGCCACCGGCACCAGCGCAGACCAGGGCACCGCAGGCGGCGGCATAGCGCACCACTTCCTTCACCCCAGCTGCATCCAGTAGCTGGGGCTGCCCTTCCACCGGCGCCAGGGATACCAATTGATGCAACAAGCCGGCGGTGAAAGCATCACCGGCACCCGTGGTATCCACCACCTTGGGCGGGGCTAACACTGGCATCGCGCCGCACTGTCCGGCGATGCACCACTGCACGGGGTCCCCGCCATCGGTGACGACCACATCGGGGCGTCGGGGGAGAGCCGCACTGATCCGATCTGGCGCACTGGTGTGAAACAGCCACTCGGCTTCTTCCCGGGCCAGCTTGAGCAGATCGGCCTGCTGCAGCAGGGGCTGCATCAGCGCAAGGGCCTGGGCATCGGGTCCAGCCGCAGGATCGGCGCCAGGGTCCCAGAAGGTGGGGCGCCAGTTCACGTCAAGGGCCACCCGCACGCCATCCCGTTCGGCCTGATGCACCAGCGATCGCAGCGCCGCCGCGGATGAAGCGCTCGCCAGAGGAATGGTGCCGATCAGCAACCAGCGGGCGCCTTCCGCCAAAACCGGCCAGTGCGGGTCCAACGCGGCCTGATCGAGAGCCTGATCAGCAAAGCCAGCGCCACGATCACCGGCGAATCCTTGAAACACCCGCTCACCGCTGACGTCGCGTCGCACCAGCACCACCCGTGAAGGGCGCTGATCGTCGCGCTGCAGGCCGCGCAGATCCACGCCCCGATCGTTCAGCAGCGCAAGGAAGCTGTCGCCGATCGCATCGCGTCCCAGGCGCCCGATGAAGGCCACCGGCGTCCCCAGGCGAGCGAGGGCACAGGCCACATTGGCGGGCGCACCGCCAAGGCGATCATCGCAATCGCCGGGCGCAGCCGTGGCCGGATCACCGCCCGGAGGCCCAAGCCGATCCACCAACGCTTCGCCGACACAAATCACCTGTGGAGGTGAACTCACCATCGAACGACCCGCAGATGTCTGCAGGGTGGCCAGAGATCAGGTTGCTGCCAATCCTCTGAGATAGGCCTGCAGTGCCTCGATGATGCGGGCGTTGGCCGCTGGGAAGGGGTAGTCGCCGAGTTCCTCGGGCTTCACCCAGCGCACCTGCTGACTGGCCAGGGGCTGAGGTTCACCCGAAAGCCAGCGGCAGAGATGCACGATGAAGCGCAACTTCTTGTGGCTGTAGGCGTGGTCGACGGTGATTAGTTCCTGGTTCACCTCGACCTCAATCGCCAGCTCCTCCCGCAGCTCCCGCGCGACCGTCACCGTGATGGTCTCACCAGGCTCCTGCTTGCCTCCGGGGAACTCCCAGAGCCCGCCGAGCAGACCTTCATTGAGACGCTGATCAATCAACACCTCGCCCGCCTGATTGAGCACCACACCCACACCGATCACAGAAAACGGAAGGCTGCGGGGTGCATCGGTCACGGGATAAGCCTCGGGGGTGCCGGAAGCGTAAGCAGTGCAATGCTCAAGCCAGGGACAAACCCCACAGGAAGGATTGCGGGGTGTGCAGAGTGTTGCTCCCAGGTCCATCAAAGCCTGATTGAGATCGCGGGCGCGGCCAGGTGTGGCTGCAATCAGCCCCTCACTCCAGCGCCAGAACTGCGCCTGAGCCCGCATCGGAGGCGTGGGATGTGCCTGATGCCGGGCCAACACGCGTCGCACGTTGCCATCCAAAATCGCCAGCGGATTGTTGAACGCCGACGAAAGAATCCCTCCAGCCGTGCTGCGGCCGATCCCAGGCAGAGCCAGCCAACACTCGAGATCCTGGGGCCAGCACGCGGGATCCGTCGGGTCACCGCCGATCTGTGCAAGCAGCAACCGAGCCGTCTCATGCAGTCGGCGAGCTCGCGAGTAATACCCAAGGCCCTGCCAGCGCAACAGCACTGCATGCTCGTCCGCCGCGGCCAGGACCTCAAGCCTGGGAAAAGCCTGCATCCAGCGCTGCCAGTAAGGCAGGACTACCTGCAGCTGGGTCTGCTGCAGCATCACCTCGGCAATCCAGATGCCATAGGGATCAACGTGCTGCGACGGTTCGGGCCACCGGCCGTCATCGGTGAACATCCAAGGCTTCAGCGCCGAGTCCTTGCGACCTTGAATCTCCCACCAGACCAACAGCGAGTGACTGAGCGCAGGCGCTAGTTCACTCAGATCTTGTTGCTTGGCGCTTCCTCCTTGACCCATCAGGGACCCACCCGAGCCTGATCATTGTGCGGGGTTTTAAGCCTCAGGCTTCTTGCCAATGGAGCGGCGCTTGGGACGACAGTTCTTCATCTCCTCAAAACTGGAGGCCTTGACAACGCAGGCAGTCATCCGCTTCAGGTACATGAGCTTCATTTCCTTCACCTCAGCAAAAGATTTGTCCTTAGTTCTCTTGTCGGCACCCGACAGTGCAGGTGTAGCCAACAAGACAAGGCACGACAAAATCAAAACATTGATACGCATAGTTTTGGGATGAAGTGAACCAATTCTGATTGGACCGCCGTGCCTCATCAGTGACCCGATCTTCAGCAATAGCGACAACCTGTCACTAGGCCTATCCATCAAAGGTCGCAGTTCATCCTCTTGACGCGTTCAACGCGAACAGCATCCCTCAGCGTTCCAGATGCCGCAGGGATCCAAGAGCTTTGCCGGCTCCTTGCGGCCATGAATCTCCCACCACTCCAATCAGGATTGACCGCGCTCAGGCACTAGTTCGCTCAGATCATCTTGCTTGGCGCATCCTCGTTGGCCCTTCAAGCCGCAATCCAAGACTGGTCATTTCCCACGCGAGAGGACACCCTGCACCACTGAACTTTCCGACACCTGAGAATGCATCAGCTGCGACCTTGCACCTCCTACCGACACGAAGAATTAGAGAACAAACTCCTCGAAAAACCACGACTTAAGCAACAGCTTTCAGCTTGGAATTCAAAGCTTTCTCAATCACAGTTTTCCAACAGCCAGGCAATCAAACCACTTGGATCTTGAGCACGACGACCATCAAGGAATGATCAATAGGAAAACAAAAGACATCCAAGAGTGAACAGCCAATCAACGCACAATGCCCATCACCCGACTTCTTCAAAGAGAAAAGCAAAGACAAGCCGGAACTTCTTCCCACTAATCCTCAAGCAATTCAGCAAGGCGCTTCACGAGATCATCACGAACCTCAGGATCACCCACAAGCCTTAATTCACCCGTCTCAGGCCACCAGTTGAGTTTCAGATTGCTGACACCATCATCAAAAACCGCCATTTCAAACGGGCCATGATGCTGCCAGTGACAGGGGATACCAAGCCGCTCAACAAGCACTTGCAAGGCCATCAGACTTCCCTTGAATTGCATGCGTATACAGCGCAAGAAACTTATGCTAGTAAAAACACACGAACTCGTCACACGACCAACAGAAGAAAAAAGAAATTACTTAGCAACTTTTTTCCAGCGCTGCCCAGACAACCCACTTTTCTTCTGAATTCCATCAATTAACGTCCACCCCATGACAGCCACGCCACTGCTGACGAACGAGCTCTCCTCGCTGTATGCACTGTTTGACGTCAATGGCGATGGATTGATCACAGCGCATGAGGTCGAGCAAGTGCTGACCTCCATGGCATCAATCATTGCCCCTGGAGAAGCCGATGCCCTCCGACAACTGATGCTCGATCAACCCTCCATGAGTCGCGACGATTTTTTGAATTGGGCACAACACCAGCCCAAGCTTGGAAGGCACCAACTGTTGAGAGACCTCTTTGTCCTAGTTGATGCGGACCACAATGGCTGGCTTTGCCCGGATGAACTCTCAAGCATGATGAACCTGCTGTTTTCGGCAAACTCCGCCAACGATTCGAAGACGCTCGCGGCACAACTTGACCGCAACGGGGATGGGCAAATCAGCGTTAATGAATTTCTCGATCTTCTCGATGAAACATTGGGAGTGCAGTGTTCTCTGGCTGACCTCAAACGCCTGAAGAAAGATCTGGTGCACGTTCAGAGTGCGGCACAACTTGAAGGCGTGACCTTAGTGGAAGTGGACTGTGACTTTGGAGCAGGCATACCAGGAGCGGGCGCAGGCATTGCACTGCTTAAGAATGCTGTGCAACGGCAGCACGACCTCAAACAACTCAGCGCAAGCCTGATCGAAGAAATTCACGACGGACTTCGCCCTTCTGCTCATGCCAATGACATCGGCACAACGAGCGAGACACCCCACGCTCGTCACATCGAAACCATCAGCAAGGTGATGCACGATGCAGCCGGCCTGGTCGCCACAACCCTTGAACAAGGGCGCTTCCCACTGGTTTTGGCCGGAGACCATTCAACAGCTGCCTCCACCATCGCGGGCATTCGACGTGCGCATCCCAAGCAACGCCTCGGTGTGATCTGGATCGATGCGCATGCCGACATTCATTCGCCGTTCACCACACCCTCCGGAAACATGCATGGGATGCCGCTTGCCATTGCCTCGATGCATGACAATTTGTCAGAAGCTATCAACAATCCTGACCCAACAACACGCTCTCTCTGGAGCAATCTCCAGCAGATGCATGGCTCTTCATCACCAGCAATCTCTTTGGAAGACCTGATTTATGTGGGTGTTCGAGACACAGAGGCTGCTGAAGATATCACGCTTGCCAAACATGAGATCCCTGTCATCAGCACCGCAGAAGTGCGACAGAACGGGGCGAAATATGCAGCCAAACAGTGCCTGTCTTACCTCTCAGAAGTGGATCTGATCTACGTGAGTCTGGATGTGGATGCACTTGATTCAACCATCTGCAAAGGGACTGGAACTCCAGTCCCTGGCGGGCTCTGGGCCCATGAAGCCATGCTGCTGATCAAAACCCTGCTGACAGACCCAAAGGTTTGTTGCTGGGAAATTTGTGAGATCAATCCTCACCTCGATGTTCTCAACACACTCGCAGAAGTTTCACTGAGCCTCTATCGAGCAGGGATGGAAGTGCTCTCGGAACGCTTAACGCCCATCTCAGAAACGCATGCTGGATAACTCTCCATCGGTTTACGAAAGGCTTCAAGCTCTGTTGCCGGCACCACCGCCGGTCAGCCGACACCATTGGCTTGCTGAACATCGTTTCCCAACGGGCCGCTGGGGCATTGCACTGCGCAGCTTTTCTCAGGTGATCTTCATTAATCACCCCCTTAGCGGTGCTCTCCTGCTTCTGGCATTCCTACTCCAATCGCCCCAGATGGCGGTCTTCGCGGTTGTTGGCATGGCTGCCGCCAACACCGTGTCTCGGCTTCTCAATCTTGGCCAAAGTCTTCGAGATCAGGGTATCCATGGCTTCAATGGTGCCCTTGTCGGGTGCGCAGCAGCCTTTTTATCGGAGTCGAGCTCCCTCTTCGATGCCGCACGAATGGCAATTTTCGTAGCACTCGGCGGCGGACTCACAACCATGCTGATCGAGCTGTGGCGGCGACGCTTTCATCGCCGCGGCGATCCGCCAGCGCTCACGCTGCCGTTCTGCCTAACCACCTGGGGGCTCGTGGTGTTGGTCAGTCCTCGCATCCCTAACTCCATCGAGACGGTACAAGCGGCTGCATCCAACAGCTCATTGCAAGCGTTAGCGCTCGGAATACCGCACAGCTTTGGACAGGTCTTTCTCTGCTCTGATCTTGCCAGCGGATGGCTCGTTCTCCTGGCAGTCGCTGTTGCAAGCCCGATGGCAGTCGCCCTCGGAACCTGTGGGGCACTGGTCGGGATGATCACCGCCTTGGCAAGCGGGACGGATCCCGCTGCCATTGCCCAAGGTCTGTGGGGTTACAACGGTGTTTTGGTGGCGATCGCCCTTGGCGGTATCTTTCACGCCCCCGGACGCAGAAGCCTCGTCGTCGCTCTGGTTGGAGTCCCGCTAGCCGGCCTGATACAGGCAATGCAGGTGCGATGGATCGGCAACTTGCCACCACTCACCCTGAGCTTCGTGCTGACAACGTGGATGATGCAGCGTCTGGCTGGACGAGCGCTGCCGGCCTTAATTCCTGTTGCCCTGCATGCCGTGGTCACCCCTGAAGAACATCGCAAACGGTTTCTCGTGGCGAACGAGCTGCTGGGCTCTTTCCGCCAAAACCTGAAACAACGAACCGAAAGCACTTTCTCAAGCGTTGGATTGGAACAGCCAAAACCAGAAAGAAACTACCAAATTCAACATCTTTTTAATCAGCTCGACCGCAATCGTGATGGCAATCTCAGCCTTGAAGAACTGCGTCATGCACTGGCAGTAGACGAAGCGAGCGATGGCACCCAGCCACGACGAACATCAGCACTGAATGATCAATTAGAGGCAACGATAGCTTCGATGGACCTCAATGGTGATGGACGAATCGACCGCAATGAATTCAATCTTCTCATCCAACGACTGCAACGTCTGCGACAGGAAGAGGAGCGCTTACTGCTGTACTTAATGCCAGGAGATACCAATGGCAACGATCGTCTCGACCACGATGAACTCGACCGACTCCTGACGAGCATCGGCCAGTCACCACTCACGTTTAAAGAACAAGCATTCGTTTTCATGGGCGACAAGCAAGGCATAAGCTGGCATGATTTTGTCGATCGCCTTCTATTGAGCTAAATCACGGAAGAGCCTAAAACGTTGAGCGATTGCTCGCAGATCCTGGACCTGCGAGCGCTTCATTGCGAAGCTGCTGGACCAAACCGTTGCGCTTGAGCTGGCTAATCGAAAGGTTGATGCGCTTCACCGTTTCAGGATCAAGCTTGGGGGACAAGGCAAATCCCTGAAGTTCTGGGCGAATGCCAGACATCGACAAAACAGGGATGATTCCGGAAGAACCCCCATGCGACTGGAGATAACGAAGTTGCAACTCGTCTGCCAGCACCGCATTCACGCGACCCTCTTTGAGAGCCAACAAGGAATCACGAATTGAATCAATCGGAACCCGTGCAGACTGGGACTGACGCGAAGAATCAGCCAACTGCATTCCAAGCTCTTTCAATAATTCCTCGCTGACAGTTCCAGACTTATAACCAACGCGCATCGCTGACAATTCATCAAAAGAGTTCAAACGACGACTCGCCAAACCTTGCGCTTCCTGAACCAATTCAACAGTGAGAAATCCCACCAAAACCGCACTAGAAATATTTCTAACAACATAAGCCGCCATCAATACAGCGCGACCTCTCGTCGTATCAACAATCTCCGCATCACCCTCACCAGTAAGAATAATCGTAAAGACTTTGACAAAGCGATGCAAAGGACTCTTCCCCCCAGGCTCAACCAGACTCGAGTAATCCTCAACCCACCAAACCAGTGCACTCATCACAAACAACAAAAGTGTCAAAAGAGCGACCATTCGCACCAACGAAGGACTGAGCATCGCCGCAAGAAAAGCTCGACTCAAACTGAAAGGATCATTGGCGACCATGACAGCCTGACCATCCTCCTGGAAAGGCAAACTAAATTGATATTTACGAAGCCGACCAGGACTTAAATTGATACATTCAACAGCGACATCAAGTTCATTCAAGCGTGTCGCATCCAACATCGACTGAATAGAATGCATCGGCATCAGCCTGTAATGCAGATTTTCGCGTTGCGCAACTTGCGTCCAAAGCTCAACAGCCAGTCCTTTCCAAACACCAGCTTCGCGATAACTACAAGGCTGGCTGCCATCAACCACGCCAACTCTTAAAACACGAGGCTTTGCCAATGCAACGACTGGAGTGCACAAACCCCAACCAATCAACAGCAGATTAGCAATCAAGAAAAGACGCTTACAGCGCTGATTCCTTCGCAACAAACCAGTTACTTTCCCATTCATCATCTTTCCTCAAGAATTCTAAGCTGCAAAACATTCATGAGCGCAGTTCTTCGCTAAAGCCTCACAATCCGCGCGATCGCCTCATCAACGGGCATCACAGCGATGCACTTTCTCAGCAGTGTGAGCCTCCGTCACCATCCAACAATGGCGAAGCAAGATGGTGGATGTCGACACCCTCCCTTCGGGATCTCAAAACTCAGCGAGGAATATCGATTGTGGGATCGACGTGCTGCGAGGGTTCGGGCCAGCTGCCGTCCTCGGTGAACATCTACAGCTTCAGAACAGGGTCCATGCGGCCATGAACCTGCCCCCAGAGAGCATCGTGCGATTGGGTTCAGGCGCGATCACACGGAGAGACTCTTTCCCTGTCCCTGCATGGCGATCCATTGAAGCCATCCTCTCTTCGTTCATAAGCTTGTTTGCCTGCATTGATCAATCCTTCTCCATGCCCGCCAACAGCAAGCATCTGCTGAAACGGTTAGCTGTTGACCTGGC
>WTFZ01000080.1 GCA_011523835.1 Synechococcus sp. CO36386bin_29
AGCGGGTTTTGGTCCCGCCATTCCTAGGTTCGAATCCTAGCGGCCCAGTTTTTAAGGATTCCAGTGTTGGCCTGCGAACTCCTTGTCTTTGATTTCGACGGCGTCATCATTGATGGAATGGAGGAGTACTGGTGGAGCGCCCGTCGTGCCGCGCTGAGCCTCTGTCCTGAGGCTGTGCTGCCTGAAAGCATTCCCGAAGGGTTTCGTGCTCTGCGTCCTTGGATTCACCACGGTTGGGAGATGGTTCTGATTGCAGCGCTGTTCTCTGACTCCAGAGGGTCGCTGTTAACAGGTGGTGTTGATGGGGCGATCCGCGACTACAACGCGTTCTGTGCTGAAGGTCTCTCTCGTTTCGGCTGGACTCCGACTCTCCTTCAGGAGCGGTTGGAGCAGGTTCGCCGTGAGGCTGTCCTGACGGATCGGGCTGGCTGGCTGGCGATGCATCGGCCCTATCCAGGGGTGCCTGAGCGCCTCGCGTCTTTGGATGATGACGACGTGTCCTGGGCGGTACTCACCACCAAAGGGAAAGCCTTCACCGCAGAGCTGCTGGCTTCCATGGGTCTGACGCCTGCGCGTCTGGATGGCCGGGAGTCGGGGCCCAAGCCCGATGTCCTGCTCAGTCACAGTCGCGACTGGCATTTGAGGGGATTCGTTGAGGACCGTAAGGCGACCTTGGAAACCGTCCGCCGCACAGCAGGACTGGAAAGGCTTCCCTGCTTTCTGGCCTCGTGGGGTTATTTGAAGCCGGAAGACTCAACGTCGCTGCCCGACGGTGTGATGCTGCTCAGTCCTGAAGCCTTCGCAGGCCCCTTGGCGACCTGGAACTGATTCGTTAACGTACATCTGTACTATGAGTGACGGATGGTTCGGGTTGGGGCACTGGATGGATTGTCCGGTGTCTGCTCCCGGGGCTGCGGCGGTTTTGTCGCCGTCCCGATCAGCTGCCGCCGACGCCTTTGAACTCCTTAACTGTTTGAACCATGCCAGCTGACGTGAAAGCTTCTCAGTCCTCCGGTGGAGACGTCCGCCCCGGTGAGCGTGATCAGGCGCTCAATCTCGTGCTCGGGCAGATCGAGCGCAATTTCGGCAAAGGGTCGATCATGCGTCTTGGAGATGCGTCCCGCATGCGGGTGGAGACCATCTCCACCGGAGCGCTCACCCTCGACCTGGCCTTGGGCGGTGGTTATCCCAAGGGACGTGTTGTGGAGGTGTACGGGCCAGAGAGTTCCGGTAAGACCACGCTGACGTTGCATGCCATTGCCGAGGTGCAGCGGCGTGGTGGCGTTGCGGCCTTTGTGGATGCTGAGCATGCCCTCGACCCTGTCTATGCCGCGTCGCTTGGTGTCGACATCGAGAATCTGCTGGTGTCCCAGCCCGACACCGGTGAAATGGCGCTTGAGATCGTCGACCAGCTCGTGCGCTCCGCAGCCGTTGACATCGTTGTGGTGGACTCGGTTGCTGCTCTCACGCCCCGAGCAGAGATTGAAGGTGAGATGGGCGATCTGGCGGTGGGCTCCCAGGCGCGTCTGATGAGTCAGGCCATGCGCAAGATCACGGGCAACATTGGCAAGTCCGGATGCACCGTGATTTTCCTCAATCAGCTGCGCCTGAAAATTGGAGTCACGTACGGGAATCCAGAGACAACAACCGGTGGTAACGCTCTGAAGTTCTATGCGTCGGTGCGCCTTGACATCCGTCGCATTCAGACGTTGAAACGAGGGACAGAGGAATACGGAATCCGGGCGAAGGTGAAGGTGGCCAAAAATAAGGTGGCACCCCCTTTCCGCATCGCCGAATTCGACATTCTCTTTGGTCGAGGCATCAGCACGCTTGGGTGTCTGCTGGATCTGGCGGAAGAGACAGGTGTTGTAACCCGCAAAGGAGCTTGGTACAGCTATGAAGGCGACAACATCGGCCAGGGGCGGGACAACACCATTGGGTGGTTGGAGCAAAACCCTGAGGCCAAAGACACGATCGAAGCCTTGGTTCGCCAGAAGTTGACCGAGGGGTCTGAAGTGAAGTCCAACTCGATGAGACCTCTCGCCGCCGCTGCGCGTTCAGCTGCAGCCAAGTCTTCCGCCAAGGCCCCTGAAGTCCAGGCGGATGTCAAGGCCAAGGGCGCTGCCTGATCACCCAATCCTCAGCTCAGACTTGTGCTGAGCAAGAAGAGCTGCATTCATTGCGGCTCTTCTGGAGATTGTCAGCAATGCGCTGAAGTTCTTGAATGGCTTCAGCGCCTTCGAACTTCACCAATTCGCGGCCATTGCGTGACTCAACCCAGCTGATTCCGAAGTCGGAAACAAGAAACCGCACCATGTGCTGATCACCCAGTTCGGCAACGAAAGAGGCCCCTGAGCCATCGCGACCGTCGTCACACACGTAGCAGGTGGCGGTGATGCCAAATTTTTGGAGGCTCTTGGCGAGTGCCTGCAGGCTCATTACCAGGTCTTGGACGACGGTTCGATATTGCTCTGATAAACGCAGAAACATTCAGACCATCAGCATTATGAACAAATTCTAAAGGTTTTCTGTTGTTTTGCTGAAGAGCCCGAGCTGCGGCTCCTTTCAAGGTGTGTCTGCAAGAGTCCACCAGCCCGCAGCTGGTCCAACAAAACGCACCACCACCCAGAACACCACCAGCGCTCCGATTCCGATCCAAGCTCCGCGCGTGGTGATGGACACGAACTGAGATGCCTGGTTTCTTGTCAGCGGCAGCCAGGCAATAAAGCGCTCGACATCCTTGGAATCTTTTTTCTGTTGACGTGGTGGCAGGCCCTGACTGGCGCGACGACGGGCTTCTCCCATGGTTGTTCTGTCCCTGAGCTCAGCCTAGGCGGGCTGTTCAGTCAGGCAAAAGTCTCTGGAGTGAACTCCAGGGCTCCAGCGCTCGCAACACCTGCTCCCCCCAGCTGCGGCTTCTGACCCTCCCATCCAAAATGGCCAGGCGGCCTCCACTGCGCCTGAGGGGAGCAATGGCCGGGATGAGGATGGCCAGAGCTTCTGGAAGAAGCAGGCTCCTGAACCAGTCGCGACCCTGCTTCTTTAAGACCTGGACGCGTGCTGCAGTAAGTGGATCTTCCAGGCTCGCGATCGGCAGCAGGGCTGCGATGAGCTGTTCTGGTTCCGGCAGGGTTGGCTGATGGGACATCCACCAGTTCCAACTGGTGCAGATCACACCATTGGGTCGGTCGCAGGCGCCATCCAGGGTCACTCTGCTTCCGAATTCCGCTGCCAGTTCGCTGGTCAACCTCTGGCGCAGGGCTTGGTCATCGGCGAGTACGACCGTGAGGCCTGAGCGGCCAAGGATCAGCCGCCGACATTGATCGAGGAGATGGCTGGCGTAGATCTCCGTGTTGGGCAGGGGCTGGCGTCGTGGTGCATAGACCGGAATCGGTTCACTGCGTGGTGGTTCGCGCAGATCGATGCGAATGACGGGATCATTGCTGTCACGTGCTGTCTCATCGGCGGCCCTTCGGCACCCCCCGTCCCCATAGATCAATGTCCAGGGCTGGGTCTTGAAAAGGTCCTGGATTTCCTCAAGGGGCTCCAGTGGCTGCAGCGTCCATTGCCACTGAAGGTGTTCATGGTCGAGTCGGGCCCAGCTCGCCCAGGTATCCATTCCCATTGAGGCAAGGTGACTCCATGGGGTCGGTGCCGGGCCAGTCAGTTGCAGTAGATCGCGAATGCTGGTCAGAGCGCTGTCTGGCATGGAGAGCTGACGAGACTTTCCGGATCCGCGGGCGAAGAGTTGTCTGCTCAGACGTTCATGCAGGTCCAGAAGTCCCTGGCCAGTGGCAGGAAAGGCTGTTCTGAGCTCTTCCCAGTGGCGAGTGTCGACCTGCACGGTCATCGCTTCCCGAAGTCGTGTGGCCAGATGTTCTGCTTCTGGAATCACAAGGTGGTCGTCACGCCGTAGGTGCCCAAGCCGGTACGCGCTGATCAGCTGCCCGGGAGTCAGCAGCCACAGTTGATCGCCGGTGGGTGGGTGGATGCCGCTCCAGCATCCGACTCTCAGGTCGCTCTGCAGCAGGCGTGGACGCTCCAGGTTGAGAAAGCGCTGGCGTTGCTGCGGATCAAGCACCAGCACGGTGTTGCGGCTCTGCAGACAGAGGGGAACAAGAAGGGCAAGCCACCAGCGTTCATCGCTGCCGGCAGAGAGTTGGATTCGGGTTTGATCGCGTCGGCGCAGGCTGCGGCCCACCAGCCGACTCAACGTCAGTTGATGCTCCCACTGTCCGGCATCCGCACGGAGCAGATGCTTCAGCTGCTGATGGGCTTGAACTTCCAGCATCGGGAAAGCCTACGGAGCTTCTGAGCAGGAATTGTTCAGCCTGATCATGCTGGCAGTCGCCAGTGGTGAAGCACTATGGAGGCCTCGGGTTGGGGCAGGCATGGGTGAGGAGCAGGGCACTGGGTTGCAGGCTCTGGGAAAAGTTGGCGTGGTGGGCCTCGGACTGATCGGTGGCTCGATCGCCCTCGATCTTCGTCAGCAGGGTGTGACGGTGGTTGGACTTGTGCACCGCCAGAGCACTGCGGCGAGAGCCCTAGAGAGGGACTTGGTGGATGAGGTCAGTTGCGATCCCTCCTGCCTGAGCGACTGCAAAATGGTGATTCTTGCGCTTCCCATCGAGGCGCTGCTGAAGCCCGAGCCGCAGTTGGTCGAAGCGCTACCGCCCCATGCCGTTGTCACAGATGTGGGATCAGTGAAAGGGGCTGTGCTTGCGGTCTGGCGCCACCGCCATCCTCGTTTCGTGGCCGCCCACCCCATGGCAGGAACTGATCAGTCCGGCGTTGACGCAGGTCACCACGGATTGTTCCGAGGCCGTCCTTGGGTCGCCACACCTGAGCCGTCGACTGATCCCCAGGCCCTGGCCTGGGTGAAGGTGTTGGCTGATGGGCTTGGGAGCGAGTGGATCACAGCGGATGCTGCCTGCCATGATCAGGCCGTGGCATTGGTGTCACACCTGCCGGTGATGGTGAGCGCTGCGTTGCTGAGGGCGGCAGGAGACGAACGGGACCCCAAGGTCCTGGATCTCGCCAGGCGTCTCGCGTCCAGCGGTTTTGCCGATACCACCCGTGTGGGAGGAGGAAATCCAGCTCTCGGCACGGCGATGGCGTGCCGCAACACCGCTGCCCTGCTCAAGGCCTTGGCTGCTTACCGGTGGAGCCTGGAACAGCTGGAGGAGGCCATCCTCAGTGGTCACTGGGCTCAGCTTGAGAATGAATTGCGCAAGACCAGCACTCTGCGTACGGACTTTGTTGAGACGGCTTCCGCTCCGATCAGTCCGTCAGTGTGAGGGTCTGGCCTCGCTCTTCCATCAATTGACTGCAGGCCATCAAGGCTGACAGTGTCACTCCGGCAGTCCCCTCGCCGGGATGAATCGAATCACCGCAGAGCCAGAGCTTGCTGATCGGACTGCGACTGGCCAGACCGAAAGGACCGAAACGATCCGGACTCTGTCCCAGGCCACCCACCACTCCGTTCGGGCGACCCGTCCAGTACGCGAAGCCGCGGGGGGTGGACAGTTCGCTGTGGAGCCAGGCCCCCTCAGGCAGCATCAGCGCTTTTTCGACACCACGGCGCATCTGCTCCAACACAGTCCGCTTGCGATCTTGATAGATCTCTTCTGGCAGGTCGTGCCAACCCTCAGGGGTGGTGAACACGCTCGCGATCACTGTGGCTTGTCCGACCGGAGCACGGCCGTCACCATCTCTGCTGATCGAAAGGAAGAGTGACCCTGGTGTGTCCCAATCGCACTGCAGATGCACCGGACAGCTTTCAGGAAGATCGCGTCGGTTCACTGCTCCATAGAACACCAGCGCTCCACTGGGAGCATGAAGGCCTTGGATGCGGCGGCGATAGGACTCGTGAAGAAGAGTCCTGTCTGGAATTAAAGAGGGCAGGCACTGAGGCGGAAGACTGCACACCACATCAGCTGCTTGCAGTGATCTTCGCTCACCTCCCGGCAGCTCGACGTGCACGGACCAACCGCTGTCGGTGTTGCTTCGCTTCATCAAGACAGCGCGATGACGCAGAAGCACCTCGGCACCATCGCGCTGGAGAGAGCTCAGGAGCTGATCGCTGAGGCTCTGCATCGATCCCTGCAGATGCCAGAGGCCTAGGGGTGCCTGGCACATCTGCAGAACGGTGGCTCCGTAGAGCGCCGCCGTTTGATCGGCCGACTGCTGGGAATAGAGCCGAAGTTGCAGGTCGAGAAAACGGCGCAGTCGACGGTTGCTTCCACAGCCGCTGAGGCTCTGAAGATCGGCAATGGTGAGAAGGCTGAGAGGCGCTGTCGCGAGATTCCCGGGTGTGAGTGCCTTGAGCGTTTGGCTGAGATCCCATCCTGAACGCACCGGAAGCACGGGGTCGGCAGCGGCGAACTGCCAGTTCTGGCGATGAATCCAGCTGCAAAGCTCCCAGAAACGCTCCGAACCAGGGAATTGGCGCTTGCGTTCCTCCTGCCAGCGTTGAGGGTCATGCCAGAGATGGATGGGGGAAGACCCGTCATTGAGATTGACCACACAGCCTGGATCGAGGCGTTCCGCGGCCAGTGGCTTTAGACCGAGATGACGGAACAGTCGGGCATGGCTGCCGCCTGGCTCAAGACCGGCCACCTGGGTAGCACCAACGTCGAAGGTGTAGGGCCCCCGCTTGAATGTTCCCGCGCAGCCTCCGAGCTGGTGGTGTGACTCCAGGAGAGTCACCGACATTCCCTCGTGAGCCAGCAAGGCAGCGGCTGTGAGGCCCGCAATGCCTCCTCCGACCACAATCGCGTCGCGTGTGCTGTCCATGCCGGCATGCTGGCAGCTGTCTTCCGGTGCTTGTGGATGCAGGATCAGCTCAAGCAGATCCTTTCCATGGAGAAGGACCTGCTGCGGGGACGTTGCGTGATGTCCATGCGATCAGCTGGAGGTGGGGAGCTTGGCGGCTGCTGGCGGGCAGAACTGAGTGATGGCAGTGCCTGGTTCCTCAAGGTCGCAGACCCTGCCTTGCTTGAGGCGGAGCAGCAGGGTCTGCGATCCCTGCGCCGATGGGCTGCCTTCGATTTGATTGAGGTTGTGGAAGTTGCGGCCTACCTTCCCCTTGGGCATCAGGGGGTTCTGGTGCTGCCCTGGTGGGACCTGGGCCATGGAGATCAGTTCAACCTGGGAAAGGGGCTGGCGCGCCTGCACAGATTGTCGTCGTTGAACGGTCCTGAGAGATTTGGGTGGGACGATGACGGGTTCATCGGTCTCGGACCCCAGAAGGCTGGTTGGCGTGATGCGTGGGGTGAAGCCTTTGTTCGGCTGCGCTTGGAGCCTCAGTTGCGCTTGGCCGCGGCCTGGTCCCTGCAGGAGAACGACTGGTCATCGCTTCTTGAACCGCTGGCGCAGTGGTTGGACGTGCATACCCCCGAACCCTGTCTGGTTCATGGAGATCTGTGGGCCGGGAATGCCAGTGTGTTGGCTGATGGACGCGGCCTTCTGATTGATCCCGCCTGCTGGTGGGCGGATCGTGAAGTCGATCTTGCGATGACCCAGTTGTTTGGTGGGTTTTCGCGTCGTTTCTATGAGGGTTACAACGAGGAATGGCCTTTGCCGAAAGGCGCTGATCAACGGGTGGACGCTCTGAATCTCTATCACCTGCTTAATCACGCCAATCTGTTCGGGGGCAGCTATCGACAACGTTGCCTTCAGGTGATCCGCCAACTTCTGATCAAAATGTCATGAAGGATCGAGGGGGATCGCTTCCCCCTCGATCAGCGATCAACCCAGATATTCCTTGCGCAGAGATTGAATGCGGGTGACCAGTGCAGAGCGCTTTTCCCCGGTGGTGAGATTTTTCCAGCTCCATTGCCCCACAACCACAACACCCAGAAGCTCAAGAAGCCCAGGGACAATCGGCAGAAGGTTGATGGTGTCAAGGATGCCCTTAATCAGGATCTGGGCAACGATCACGGCGGCGAAAATTCCTACAACCTTGCCAATTCGGCCAGCCTGACTCCAGTCGACTTTGTCGAGGGTCTCATTCACCTTGCCCAGAATGTCTTTGTAGCGCTCACCAAAATCAACGCTTTCACCAGCGGGTGCAGCGTTTGTAGCGTCGGTGTCAATCACCTGGGTGCTGCTTTCGTCGCTCATGACGCCTTGGCGTGGATCTAATGCACGCTGACCTTATCGGCAAGCCTCTTCAAATGCCATGGCGGTTGCGCTTCGATCGGGATTGCCTGATCGTTTTGCGCCGGTCGCTTCTGGCGGTGGCACCAGAGGAAGGCTGTGCCCTTCTCCTGGGTGACTCTGGATGCGATCCGCGAGTGCGCGTGGTCTGGCCCTGCTGCAATGTCTGGCGTCCCGGTCAGTGGGGAATGGACGATCAGGCGGACGGCAGGGGGTGCGTCAATCCCTCCCGGCAGACGCGATTCGCACTGGATCCACTTGAGCAGATCGCCGCCCAACGCTGGGGCCGTCGCTGGGGGCTCGTTGTTCTCGGTAGTGCCCATTCCCATCCTGGTGGAGTTCCTGTCCCCAGCAGGACCGACAGGCTTTGGGCGGCTGTCAATGGGGTGATGGTGATCGATGCTGGCGCGGGTGGTCTGGCGGGATGGTGGATGGAACGATCCATTCCAGGGCCTGATTCGACTCCCGTCAGACCTGCCGAGGCCCATCCTCTTCGTCTCATGAGCCCAGAGGGTGCGTCGTTGGGTGACACTGGCCTGAGCCCACACAACAGTCATTGCTGCACCTTTGATGACGGATCAGCGTCTGGTGTCTGAACTCACCTCGGAAGAACGGGGACGTTACGCCCGTCATCTCACCCTGTCGGAACTGGGGCTCGCCGGTCAGATGCGTCTGAAGGCTGCCTCCGTTCTCTGCATCGGTGCCGGCGGCCTTGGTTCTCCGCTGCTCCTTTATTTGGCGGCTGCAGGAATCGGTCGACTCGGCATCGTTGACGATGACCAGGTCGACCTCAGCAATCTTCAGCGTCAAGTGATCCATGGCCAGGCTGCGGTTGGAGAGGCCAAGACCTCCTCAGCCTCGAGGCGGATTCACGATCTCAACAGCCACTGTTCGGTTGAGGAGCATCGCTGCAGGCTGACGGCGGAGAATGCTCTTCGCTTGATTGCGGATTACGACCTGGTTGTGGATGGGTCGGATAATTTTCCAACCCGGTATCTGATCAGTGACGCCTGCGTGATCAGCGGAAAACCATTGGTTTATGGCTCTGTCCAGCGTTTTGAAGGGCAGGTCTCGGTGTTCAACCAAGGGCCACACTCTCCCGATTACCGCGACCTCGTGCCCCAGCCGCCACCGCGTGACCTCGTTCCGACCTGCGCTGATGGTGGTGTGATGGGTGTGATGCCTGGGTTGATCGGTCTCCTGCAGGCGACCGAAGTGATCAAGGTGATCACCGGTCTCGGGAACACCCTCGACGGGCGGTTGCTTCTGGTTGACAGCCTCAGCATGCGTTTCAGAGAACTGCGTCTTGAGCGCCGACCTGATCGTGCCCCCATTGACCATCTGGTGGACTACGAGCAGTTCTGCAATCCTGGATCTTCTGCCAAGGAAGAGGAGTTCAAAGGCATGAACAGCATCTCCGTGCGTGAGCTCAAGGCCTTGCTCGATGAACAAGCGAATCTGGTTCTCCTTGATGTTCGCCAGCAGGCTGAGGCTGAAGTGGCGGTGATTCAGGGATCCCAGCTGTTTCCCCTTGCCTCCATCGAATCGGGGGAATCCATTGAAGAGATTCGTTCACTCGCGGCCGGGCGAACCGTCTACGTGCACTGCAAGGTTGGTGGTCGATCGGCCAAGGCCGTCGATCTGTTGACGCGTTCTGGGATTGAGGCGGTCAACGTGGCAGGGGGAATCGACGCCTGGAGCCAGGAGGTGGACGCCTCGGTTCCCCGATACTGACTCTTAGTAATCGACACCGCGCTTTAAATCCACGCCCTGCTCGGCGTAGTGCTTGTGGCAGACCATCTCTGAATGAACACTCGCGAGGTCGAAGTAGGCCGGTGGATGCTTGCAGCGACCGGTGATGATCACCTCCGTTTCCGCAGGCTTGCGAAGCAGAGCCTGCACGATTGGCTCCACCGGTAGGAGTTCGAGATCCACAGTGGGATTGAGTTCATCAAGGATGACTGTTTTGTAAAGCCCGCTGGCGATCGCTGCACGGGCGATTTCCCAGGCCCTCTCGGCTTCCACGTAATCGATTGGTTGCTGTTGACCGCGCCAGACAATGGCATCGCGGCCTGAACGCAGGTGATCCACCAGATGGGGGTAGCTTTCGCGCAACGCTGCGATGGCGGAATCCTCGGTGTAGCCGCTGCCTCCTTTCAGCCACTGAAGGATGAGCACCCGGTGGCTTTTGTCCTGGCTGATGCCGCGACCGATGGCCTGCAGGGCCTTCCCAAGCGCGCTGGTGGATTTGCCCTTGCCTTCACCGGTGTAGATCTCAATCGCTCCTGGGGTGGTGAAGGGCACCAAAGGCTGGTTGTCGCTCGAAAGTCGACGGTGGGCGCGCATCTCCGAATGCAGGTCTGCGATCTGGATCAGAGGCCTGGGTGCACCACGGCCGGTCACGATGATCTCCATCCCTTCCGGGCGAGACGACAAGGACTGCACGACATCGTCGATCTCGAGAAGACCCAGATCCAGCACGGGATTGAGTTCGTCGAGCACCACCACGGAATACAGGGCACTGGCAATCGCTCCACGAGCAATGTCCCAGCCCCGTTGCGCCTCCTGTTGATCGAAGCGGGTGGCTTCTTCAGCATTGAAGTGATCGGCGCGACCCGTCCGAACCTGATCAATCAGATGGGGAAAACCCTGTTGCAGTGCTTCGATGGCCGCATCTTCGTCGTAAGCCCGTCCAGGTCCTTTGAGGAACCGCAGCAGCAACACCCGAGTGCGGCGCTGCTCACAGATGCCCAGGCCGATCGTGCGCAGCACAACCCCAAGAGCTGCCTGACTCTTGCCCTTGCCGTCACCGTCATAGACATGCAGCTGTCCGAGGCTGCGCTCTTTGCTGTCAGCTGCGGTGACGATGCCGATTCCCCGGTTGCTACGCCGGCGTGCACCACCAGAAGTTTCGGATGAGCGTGATGCGTCCATCGACGTTCAGGAGATGGAGCTTCGTACGATCGGAGCATACTTAGATTCCCCCGCACATCAGTGGCCGAAACGCGCTTCCGTCCACTGGAGCCCATGCATGATGACGATGCAGCTCGCCTGGAGGCTCTGCGTTGTGAGCTCCGATCAGCCGGAGCGGTTTGTGTGGCCTATTCCGGGGGGGTGGACAGCACCCTTGTCGCTGCCATAGCTCGTGAACAACTCGGCGATCAGGCATTTGCAGTGACGGGGGTGTCTGCCTCGTTAGCTCCTCATCTGTTGGAGGAGGCACGACTTCAGGCTCGCTGGCTCACGATCCGTCACCAGGAGGTGGAAACCAGTGAATTGGAGGATCCGCACTACAGCGCGAATCCGACTGATCGGTGCTTCGCCTGCAAGCGTGAACTGCATCGCCACCTCAAGGACATCGCCGAAGCGGCTGAAGGCGCACTGGTTCTGGATGGGGTGAATCTGGATGACCTTGGAGACCATCGCCCCGGAATTGAAGCAGCCCGTCAGGCGGGAGTGCGCTCGCCACTGGCCGAGCTATTGATCGACAAAGCCACGATCAGGAGACTCTCCAAAGCTCTTGGTTTTCCCTGGTGGGACAAACCGGCCCAACCCTGTCTCGCGTCGCGATTTCCTTACGGAGAGGTGATCACACACCAAAGACTGAAGCTGGTCGGAGCGGCGGAGGCCACCTTGATGGCCAGGGGGTTTCCGCGCGTGCGCGTCCGCTGTCAGGGTCTGGCGGCTCGGATTGAAGTGCCTTCGGCCAGGATCAGCGAGCTCCTTAATGAAACGGTGCGCAGTCAACTGGTCGAGGAGTTGCTAGCCCTCGGTTTCACTTCGGTCAGTGTTGATCTCGAGGGGCTGGTCAGCGGAAAACTCAATCGCATGGCGACCCTGCACTGAGACTTCCGCACGCCAGCATTCGCCAAGGGAAAGACTCAACGTGGTGTCAAGCCCGGCGTCCGCTCTGCTTCAGCCACTGCTGCCGGAGTTTCACGCAAGAAGCTGCGCAGCGCATGGTTCATGGCCTTGAGCTCATCGCAGAGATGTTGACAGGCTTTCTCGGGCATGGTGTGGTCGCCGCATGTGAACACATCCACTGCGGCATAACCGGTTTCAGGCCAAGTGTGGATGGAGATGTGAGATTCAGCCAGTAGTGCCAGTCCGGTGACGCCCTGTGGTTCGAATCGATGGGTGATGAGATTGAGGAGAGTGGCACCAGCACGCTTTGCAGCGGTCGTGATGGTGGTTCTCAGAAAAGCTT
>WTFZ01000100.1 GCA_011523835.1 Synechococcus sp. CO36386bin_29
TATCTCCAGCTGATCCATGCACATTCTCAAGAAGCCGGATCTCTCTGATCCCAAGATGCGTGCCAAGCTCGCCAAGGGCATGGGGCACAACTACTACGGAGAGCCGGCTTGGCCGAATGATCTCCTCTACATCTTCCCAGTCGTCATCCTCGGAACGATTGCCTGCGTTGTGGGCCTTGCGGTGCTTGATCCCGCAATGCTGGGTGACAAGGCTGACCCTTTCGCCACTCCCTTGGAAATTCTTCCTGAGTGGTATCTGTACCCGGTCTTCCAGATCCTGCGCGTAGTTCCCAATAAACTGCTGGGAATTGCTTTGCAGACTCTGATCCCATTGGGTCTGATGCTGGTCCCTTTCATCGAAAGCTTCAATAAGTTCCAGAACCCTTTCCGCCGTCCAGTGGCTATGGCTGTATTCCTTTTCGGAACCATCACCACCATTTATCTCGGAATTGGTGCTGCTCTGCCAATCGACAAGTCACTTACTCTCGGTCTGTTCTGATTGAACGGAAGGTTTGCTTGTTAAAAAAAGCCCGGTCTTTGACCGGGCTTTTTTTGTGTTCCATCGTTTCTGATTCCCAGACAAGGGTCCTGACTCAGGTGTCAGGTTGATCGCTCACGGAGCTGTCGGATGCATCTGGATCGGGAACGGCACCCTCATCAAGGTCAAGCAACAGAACATCATCCGGATTGACCCGCAAGAAATGGTGAACCAGAAGAAAGCCAACGATGGTCCAGGTCTGATAGGTCCTTGATTGCTGCCCAACCCAGGTGCCAGTTGGACCATCAAAGTATTCAGCCCACTGTTGCCGAGGCAACTGGTTGAGATGACTCCAGTAGCACTCTTCGAGCAAGGCTTTCATCTGACCCATCAGCAAGACATCGGCATGGGGATGACGACGCTCATGCAGCAGGATGGAACTCCCGAAAAACCAGAGAAGGCTTGGCCAGTGACCGCCGTTGTGGTAACTCCAGGGCCAGTTCTTGGGATCTGAGCCGGTTTTGTTCTGCCATTCCATGCTTTCCATCGGTGGATGGCAGATGCGCATCGGCATTTCAGCCATCAGGTGATCACGGTTATGCAGTGTCAGTCGGAACAGCGCGCGCTGTTGGGGCGCTGTGAGCAGTCCGAAGAGACAACCCAGTGAATTGCCAAGGCTGTAGAAGCGGAAGTCGGGTCGGCCTGTGCGCATATTTCCAATGAGGTAACCCCCGCGGTTTTCAAGCCAGTCCTGCAGCCAGTCGGGGATCACTTGAGGCTGAACGTTGAATTCGTTTTGGTGCTGGTTGTCGCCGTACTGTTCCGTGGGGCGTCGTCTCAACACCTGCATGGTTTTGCTGGTGACCCAGTAGTGCTTCAGCAAGAACTGCCGCAGATCATGAACCCATTGCCGCGTCAGTACGAGCCGTTGATCCAGTAGCCGACTGGTTTGATGCTTTCGTCCCAGTTCCATGAGTTGGGCGCAGCAGCGTAGTGAGCCGTACAGGAGGACTTCCACTTCGAGCGGAGCTCCCCAAACGTCCATCGGACGGTCAATCATGAAGGCACAGTCCGGCACGAACAGTACCGGTGTGCCTTCAAACGTTGGGTGCAACACAAGGTCAAGTAGCAGCTGTACGCCGCGTTGAACCGCCTGACTCGACGCGTATGTCTCGTCTCCGCTTGATTTCACATACATCCAGCACAGCACGGGCCACCACAAGCTTGCGTCGACTGATGTAATGCGGCCGATGGAGCGCTGCCCGTAATCGGCGATCAGTTGACCGTTTTCTTCAACGAAGCTGGTAGGGAACACACCTCGGGTCTGATAGGTGGTGCTCTGCAGATCCAGGCAGATGCTCAGGAACTGCTTGACGATGTCGAAGCGTTTCTGCGTGAGGAGATAAACCATCACCGGCACGTTGTCGCGCAGGAAGATTTCTCCGTAGTTGAGCGCTTCGTCGTGCCGTGGGTGCTCGAGGGCTGCAACGCTGCCAGCGAGTTGTCCGCGCACAGGAATCAGAGTGCGCTCGAAATGTTCGCGGGCTTTCAAAACGACCTGATCCTCTTTAGAACTCGGTCGCACCCTCTGGTTCTGCTGGCTGAACCGTCCGGCCATGGTTCTCCCCTGGAGATCCCCGAAACCTAGTGATGACTCCAGTTCTCGCCAGTGGAAGCAAGTCTTGAGATGCCTTCGGTGAAGGTGCAGTTGCGCTTGAGGGGGTGTGTGGTGTTATGGTTATGGACTGCGCGGGAGCCGAGA
>WTFZ01000023.1 GCA_011523835.1 Synechococcus sp. CO36386bin_29
AACGCCACGTATCCTATAAAAGGAAACATTGCAAGTCTCTACTTTCTGCACTCTGTGATTCGTCCGTTGAAAGGCATTGCTCTTGTAACAGGCAGCTACGGAAACCCCTCTGCCACAAACCAGCGCGACTACTGGAGGGTTGCAGTCCAGCTGTTGAAACGAGCAAAAGTGGATCTGGTGATATTGGCGCTCGTGAGTGCCATGACAATCCAGCTCGATATCCACATCAAGGAAAAGTTTCTGAGCACGGAAGCAGTGGCCGTGCTAGGCATCGCCATGTCGATCTTCATCGGTTTCCGCAACACCCAGGCAATCAGCCGTTGGTGGGAAGCACGAACATTATGGGGATCAATTGTGAACAAAAGTCGTATCTGGGCTGACAGCCTGCGCGGTTTGCTGAACGAGCAGCAATGGCATAGCGAAAGAGCACAACACATGGTGAAGCTTCAGGTGGCCATCGTCTGGCAATTGAATTTTCAATTACGCAACTTCTGGCACCCCGATCTTCAGTTGATGCAAGAACAGTTACTCAATCAGCTTGCCCTCCCAGGCCACAGCACAATCCGCGATCTTTCCGTTCATCGTTCAGCAAGCATTCAGAAGCTCGCCGAAGATCAGTGGATCAGCGAGTGGGGTCGTATTCATTTGCTTGAGATCAATAATGCCGTAACAGATGCGATCGGTGGTCTCGAACGAATTCGCAACACCCCCATACCACCACCATATGACATTTTCGTGCGCGTTATCAATTGGGTGTTTGGAACCCAATTGCTGCTGTCATTTGAGGGTCAGGGTTCAGCACTTACAGGAATTCTGCTGTTTTTCGGGTTTCTGATTGCTGAGCGCATCGGGGCCTATGTGGAGGGTCCATTTGATCAAGACGGCAGCAGCTTTTCAATGCCCCTGAATACGATTTGCGTGGGAATTAGTGAAGACCTGATGCCGAGAGAACTCGACTACGGTAGGTATCATCTGACAAGGAATCCTGTGTTCTGGGACTGATGCAGGAGCCAACGTTTATTCGCACTGGATCTGCCCTCAGCGGGTTGCTGCTGGTGCTGTTTCTGGTGGTGCATCTGGCCGGTTTATTGCCCGCCCTGATCGCACCGGTGCAGTTCGAGCAGTACGCCACGGTTCTGCATCACCAGCCGTGGCTGCCGCTGTTGGAAATCAGCCTGGCTGCCATCGCAGCCGTGCATCTGAGCCTCACCATCGCCAAAACGCTGCGGAATCGGGGGGCTGGAAACACAGCAACGCTGCGCAGCCGTCGCGGTCGTCCGCTGGAAGCGCTGGCCAGCCGCAGCAAGGTGGCTGCTGGGGTGATCACTTTGGGATTTCTGCTCCTGCACCTGCAGCAACTGCGCTGGCCACGCCCGACCGATGGGCTTGAACGGTTGGTGCTGCAGCAGGTGCTGCACCAACCGATCAGCCTGGTGGTTTACGTCGCCGGCAGCCTGGCCATTGGCCTTCATCTGCTCCATGGAGCGGAAGCAGCGCACCGCAACCTGGGTCTGCTCACTCCGGCCAATGGCGCCAGCATCCGTTGGGGAGGCCGCCTCTTGGCATCGGGAATCGGAGGAGGCTTTCTGCTGATCAGCCTGGGACTGGCCCTCGGAGGCTTGGCATGACGAACGGACTGCCTGATCCGAGGATTCCCGCCGGTCCGCTCACCGGTGCCTGGCAACGCACCCGCGAAGGACTGCCGCTGATCAGCCCTCTGCGCAAAGGGCAGATGGATGTGCTTGTGGTGGGCACCGGTCTGGCGGGGGCTTCCGCTGCTGCAACGCTGGCCCAACAGGGCTACCGGGTCACGGTGCTCAGCTTTCACGACAGCCCGCGGCGTGCCCATTCGGTGGCGGCCCAGGGGGGCATCAATGCCGCACGTTCTGTGGCGGTGGATGGCGACAGCGTCAGCCGCCTGTTCGCCGACACCCTCAAAGGGGGCGACTTCCGCGCCCGGGAAGCGGGCTGCCAGCGGCTGGCAGAAATCAGCAGCGGCATCATCGATCAATGTGTGGCTCAGGGGGTGCCGTTCGCGCGCGAGTACGGCGGCAGCCTGGCCACCCGCAGTTTTGGCGGGGCCCTGGTGAGCCGCACCTTCTATGCCCGGGGGCAGACCGGCCAGCAATTGCTTTATGGCGCCTACCAAGCCTTGATGCGCCAGGTGGAGCTGGGCCGCGTTCAACTGCTCACCCGCCGGGACG
>WTFZ01000204.1 GCA_011523835.1 Synechococcus sp. CO36386bin_29
TGTTGCCGTAGATCAGGGAGCCGGCGACGGGCTCACGGATGCCGTCGATGTCGACAGCAGGAGCTGCAATGAAAGCAACGATGAAGCAGGTGGTAGCAGCCAGCAGACAGGGAATCATCAGCACACCGAACCAACCCACATAAATGCGGTTATTGGTGTCGGTGATCCACTGACAGAAGTTTTCCCAACTGCCGGTGCGACCGCTGCGTATTGCGGTAGCCATAGAACAAATGAGTACGGTTTCGAATCCGAACGTTCAAATGAAGGCCGGGATTCGAAGTTAAGACTATGGAAGCGTCGATTGATAACAACAATCCCACATCATTCGAGCGATTTCGCAATTTTTTTCAATGAAGACTTCATGAACGCTTCATGAAGTTATTTGTACTCAAGCTTCGCGCCAATCGCTGCGCAGAAGGATCCATTCACGGGCTTGATCGACGAAGCCACGCAGATCCAAACGCTCCTGTTCGGCGGCACGGGCCACCAGCAACGGTGCCTGACGCTTGAGTTCCTCCAAGTCGGGCTCGGCAACGCCTGCATTCAGAGCCATCCAGTCCGCCATCGAAGCTCCCACAACGCGAGTGAGATAGGCAGCGCTGAGGGCCTGAACAGCACCTGCCGCCAGCCAGCTCGCTCCATCAAGCTTGGCCAGTCCCAGCAGAGCCTGACCGCTCCATTCCACGACCCCCTGGGCGAGGGCAGCACCGCCGAGCTGACGCACCACCGCCTGAAGAACCTCCTGGTTCCAGGAACAGTTCCAGATCGTTGCCATTTCCTTCACCATCAGGCCGTTACCAACGGCGACAGCCATCAGGTCAACGCTGGGAACCGGTGAGGCCGCAACCACACCGGCCACGATCCACTGGCTTTGCTGAAGCAGAGTGCGGAAACGTTCCCGACGCAAGCCCTCAAGTTCAGCCTGCCACTGCCGATGAAGATCCTTCAGCAGTCGCTGACGCGTGATCTGACGGACAGGCTGAGGGGCTTGAAGCTGTAAACGCACTGGCTTGAGAGCACTCCTGAGCGTCTCGGTCGCCCCATCCCAGGGAAGCAGCGATTGGTGCCAGCGCTCAGGAAGCTGACAGATCAGAGCCTGAATCTCTTCCGTGGTCGACGACTCCGGCGTGAGCAGCAACCACACGGGACGATCGACCGGCAATTGCTCAAGCCAGAGAAGGTCAGCAGCCCGCATGGGCAGAGGCAGCACATGCAGAAGGACATCGAGCCTCCGAAGATCGGAGGGCCAGCTCCACGATGTCGCAGCGACGGGAAGAGGCTTGCCGATGCAGAGATCGAGATCACGAACACCGGCGAGCGCAGCCTGCAGAGATTCAGTCGAAGGCAACGATGTGCCGACCGTGGAGACAACCCCAGCACTCATTGGATCGTCGGAGGCCAGCAGTTGCTGAAGCGCCAAGGTTCTTGACTGCGTCTGATCAGTCAGGGAAAGAGCCTTCTCCAGTTGCGAGAACTGCTGCAGCACCTCTTCACAACGCTGAATCCAGCCCTTGAGCGATTCAGGTTCTTTGAAAGCAGAAACCTTGACCGGACGGGAAAGCCACCAGAGGCCTGCGCCGGCGGCCAGAACTCCGAATCCTCCTCCTGGGAGATGCACCACATCATTCAGCAGCCAATGTCCCGCAGTGAAAACACCAGCGGACAAGGCAAGCCTGCCCGTCCATCGAGGGGGGAGAGACCAACCGGATACGGCCAGGTCGCGGATCGATCGAACCGGTAACTGCACAGCGAGCCCATGGACATGGGTTTCCTAGCTCACCCTGATGCGGACGGCACCCGCTGATGGCCAGCGCACAATCGTGCAGCGGGCAATCCGACCCTTCCCGGCGGTCAGGCCGGATGTCTCTCCATATGGTTGAAAGGTCAGATTCAGCCTTCCATGGCCAGCGATCGCAGACACGAAGTGAAGCGGGTGCTGATGGTGGCTTTGACCATCAACCTCAGCATGACCGCACTCAAGCTGGTGGTGGGATTGATCAGTGGCTCGCTCGCGGTGATCGCGGACGCCATGCACAGCGCAACGGACGCGCTCTCAAGCCTGCTGGCGCTGATCACCAACAGCCTGTCCGACCCGAGGCCGGACCGCGACCATCCCTATGGCCACGACAAATACGAAGGGATTGGAGCTTTGGCGATCGCCGGTTTCATCTTCTTCACGGCGATCGAGATCCTGATCACCGC
>WTFZ01000090.1 GCA_011523835.1 Synechococcus sp. CO36386bin_29
TATCTGCCCTGCTCTGACGAAGCGAACAACAACTACGAAGGGTTATCCATTGATGTCTGGCGTCGCGTCGCAGAGACCATCAACAGGCCTTACACCATCGTCTCTCTGCCCACCTTCAGCCAGGCGGTCGATGCAGCCGCCTTTGGTTCAGTTGACCTGATCGCCTCCTGCCACAAAATCACACCCGAGCGACTTGAGCTCGTTGAATTCTCGGTTCCCTACACCCGCGACAGCCTCGGCATGCTGAGCCGAAACAACAATTCCCTGCAAATCGGGATTGGCACACAGCTCCTTGAAGACACAATCATCAAAACGTCGCTGATCACCCTGCTGGTCATCAGCGGATTGTCCGCCCTAGGCGTTGCTGTTCTGGAAAAAAACTTTGATGGGATGAGTGGCTTCAGCGGTCAACGATCGGCCCGGTTCACCAAGGCCTGGATCATGCTTCTGCTCGGCAGCGGAGTCGACAAACTACTGCACCAAAACCAACGGGCTCATGCACTGATCGTGCTCGCGAGCGGGATCCGAATTCTGTTTCTTTCTATTCTCGTTGGCACGACTGCTGCATTGATTTCGAAGACCGCAAACCGATGGACGCTAACAACATCAACAAGTCATATTGAAGTAAAATTTTGTCGGAAGGTGTCGCCGTCAACGCAGGCACAAAAATGCACGATTGGTTGTTGAATCAGGTCGAGACCCACAATCTCGATCAAGCAAGCCACAGCGGCATAATTGCCACCGAACGCAAAGGAGCACTCTCCGAGGCACTCGACTCCAGACTTGCAAACCACATCCTTTCAGACGTCTCGGTTTTAACGCAGGTTCTTCAGAACGTGAATGAACCTGATAACTATTGGATCTCCCTCGAGATGCCAAACAAAACCCCGCAAGCCTTCATTTTCGGCGCCAATCTCGATCCAAAAACAAAACAATCCATCAACGTTGCTTTATCAAGACTGAATTACGAAGGCGACACAGCCAGGCTGGAAACCAACTGGCAAAAAACATCCAGCACTTCATCGACTCAGTAGTCGAGAGGCCAGTGTGGTCCGGTCATCCCCGTTGATCAGTGCCAGCAACAGCAGCACCCGCGCTTTCTGGGGACTGAGATCCCCCGCAGGCAGCAGACCAAGCCGCGCGTGATCCTCACAGCGGTGCACGGGTCCCATCCCGCAACGATTGGCTCGGAGCATCAGGGGCAGGGGTCCCTGCCATTGCGCCAGCGCGTTCCGTTCCACTGACGACAACTGCCCTGCCCCGGTCCCGGTGAACACAAGCCCCTGCACCCCTGCAGACAGCAATGCCGGAATCAAGGCTTCAGAGGGTTGAACACATCCATGCAGGATCACCACCTGAGGCCAGACCGTGGGGAGCGACAGAGCAGCAAACGCTGCAGGCGCCCTCTGTTCCACCGCAGGCAGATGCACACCAAAATCATCGACCCAGCCCAGAGGACCTCGGCCTGCACTGTGAAAGGCACCCACCCCCTGGGTGGCGCGTTTGCTCACCGCACGGGCACTGTGAATCTGGCCATCCATCACCACCATCACGCCGCGTCCACGCGCTTCTGCACTGACGGCCACCTGAACGGCTTGGTACAGGTTGAGCGGGCCATCGGCACTAAGAGCGGATGCAGGCCGCATCGCTCCAACCAGCACCACCGGCCGGGGATCGTCGATCAGTAGCTGCAGCAACCAGGCGGTTTCCTCCAGCGTGTTGGTGCCATGGGTGATCACCACGCCAGCCAATCCTGAATCCTCAGCAAGGATCTGCCTCAGACGATCCACCAGATCGCGCCAATGGTTGAAGCCGAGGTCAGCGCTGTCGACGTTGGCGATCTGCTCCACCTGAATGTCAGCGATCTGGTTCAACTGAGGCAGAGCTGTCAGCAACGCCTCAGCACCGATCACCCCCGCGGCGTAGCGATTCAGTTGGGTGGACTCAGGCGCCGTGCCGGCGATGGTGCCGCCGGTACCAAGCAGCCGGAGACGAGGACCTTTGGAACCTGTCACATGCGTTCGAGCGTGGGGATCCCCAGCAGGCTGAGGCCAGCTTTGAGCGTGTCGGCGGTGAGACGGCAGAGAGCCAGACGTGAAGGCAGTGCATCAGCGTCGGCCTTGAGCACGGGCACCTGGTCATAAAAGCGATTGAACACCTGGCTGAGCTCGAACAG
>WTFZ01000030.1 GCA_011523835.1 Synechococcus sp. CO36386bin_29
CGCCGAGATTCAATTGCGCGCTGAGCCACTCCGAATCAATCGCATCACCAGAAGGAAGAACCGGCATCAACGCATCAGCTTGAGCAACACCGAACCATTCAACCCTCAAGGGCAGAGACAACCCTGTGCAGGACAGCAGCCCTACTTAAATTTTCTGAACCCACCAACGCACCATGATCAGCGCCCTGCTCAACATCCTTTGGGTTGTGCTCGGAGGATTCGTGATGGCTCTGGGTTGGTGGCTGGCGGGCCTGCTGTGCGCAATCACAATCATCGGACTGCCCTGGGCGCGCTCCTGCTTTGTGATCGGCAGGTTTTCGCTTTGGCCGTTCGGTCAGAACGCCGTGAACCGCAGAGACCTGAGCGGCCGGGGCGATCTGGGCACCGGTCCGCTGGGATTGCTCGGCAACGTGCTCTGGTTTCTGGTGGCGGGCTGGTGGCTGGCGATCGGCCACCTCAGCTCCGCCCTGGCCTGCTTCATCACCATCGTGGGCATTCCCTTCGGGATCCAGCACATCAAGCTGGCCTTGATCGCCCTGGCGCCGGTAGGGATGACGGTGGTGCCGGCAACCGGATCACGCTGAGCAGCCCGTAGGGCTTATTGCCTGAGGAGGCAGAAAACTCTCAGAAGCGTCACCACCGATCCACAAGGCAGGCGAGGGAGCTGGTTGCGAACGTCCAAAAAAAAGGAGGGGCCCTAATCCCTCCTCGCAACACGTGTTGAACCCCCCTCTCCAAGAGGGAACTTCAGCACTTTGACGGAAGAAATACCTACACGTCGTGACGATCACGACAAAACGACGCTGCTCTCGATAGGGGTGAGAGGCCAGCCCGTCTACGACAGGAACGGAGTGACCTCTCCTATTGCTCGCTTCCGACACCCCTTCAGGATGGATCAGGGGTCATGCCGTAGGCCATTGCTGGCGCAGGGCGAAGTGTCGGGCCTTTCAAGCTGCTGGGGCCAAGGTTCCAGATGATGGTGCCGGATCAAGGGCAAGTCCACGGATGGTGCGGAAACGCGTGGAGCAGTGGCTTGAAAAGTCAGGCGACTTCTCGATCGTGCTGTGGTGGAGTGTCGGCTGTCATCAGCGCCTCCGATCTCGATGAACACACTGTCGACGCGCTGCTGAAACTTGGCTATCAGCCTTAACGCTCATTGCCTCCACCCCTGAAACCGGCGAAAGTCAGAACGGCGTGCCTGAAGGAAGCCAGTCGATCCCTGGTGACTCAGCAAAGTCTCAGAAGCAAATCACCCATTCGGGGGAGGCAATCATCTGAGGTTCCAGCGACATTGATTGCAGATCTTCATCAACGGATGACTTCAGCCCAAAAACACTACCCACGCTCATCATTTTCCGAGGGTGTCACCAAGCTGGGGATTTCAATTCTGCAGACAGCCAAGCAGCCCGAAAAAGTCTTTCAACACGGCCGGTATTTTGGCATTCCAGGCAGTACCAAACTGGAGAAAGATGTGCTTGAAAGAATTTTAGCCACCCCAAAAGTTCAGGATCTGCTGGCCAACAGACCGTCATCACGATGGCCTGATCTTGAAGAAATGGCCGCCATGCCCAAAGGGAGTCTTGGCTGGTGCGTGCATCGCCGCCTGGAGACGCTTGGTCTTTCTTTTTTAATTGATCAATCGCTGATACCAGAATCACAAACTGATGAAGACTATGCAGCAACCAGGCATGGACGGTTGCATGAAATTCACCACACGATTCTTGGGCTTCCGATCACAGTGGCCGGGGAAGCCGCGGCGACGGCGTTTTATGCCAGCACTGGATCAAGCCCGTCTTACATCGGAATCCTTTCATCATGGATGCTGCGGGGTGCCTACGAACCCAGTGAGCGCAGGCTGATCTGGGATGCCATCGGTTTTGGCATTGCCATTGGCCAGGAGATTCCTGAACTGTTTTCGCCTCGCTGGGAAGAGGGCTGGGAAAGGCCGATCACCGATTGGCAGGATGAGCTGGGTCTCAGCGAGCTCCTGAAAACCTCTCCATTTCGGGATGAATTTGCAAACCTCTATGGATTAAGCCTCCAATGATTGAGTTCTGAAGAAGCAGGTCACCGCCCTTTCAATCCTCTGCCTGATCAGTAGTACGTTCGGCGCCTCGACGCTCCACAGTCGATCGGAGGCAGCTTGCGTGCACTGC
>WTFZ01000205.1 GCA_011523835.1 Synechococcus sp. CO36386bin_29
GGATCTCTCGTTCTCCAGGCATTCACCTCAGGCCTCTGGCTCAGGCGTCCATCGTTCAGGCGTCAACGGCCACCGTCACGCTGGTGTGGCTCTGGGCCTTCGCGGCGGTGATCTCCAGCACGCCATCCCGGTAACTGGCCTGAACGGCATCGCGGTTCAACCCCTGGCCGAAACGGAAACTGCGGCTCCAGGTGCCGTAGCGGAACTCGCTCAGCCGGGCTGTTTCGTCGTTTGCGTTCTCATCCGCAGTGTTCGTGTTGTCGGGACGGCGGCGTTCGGCACTGACGCTGAGGGTGCGATCGGTGGCTTTGACGTCGATCGAGTCGCGGCTCACGCCAGGCAACTCCAGGCGCACGGTGTAGTGATCGGCCGTTTCGTGGATCTCTGCTGCTGGAACACGCTCAGCCTGCGACAGCTGCTGATCCAGCCGTTCAAAGAGATCGAATGGTGATTGACGAAGGGTGATCATGAGTGACTCCTCAGGAAAGTTATGTGGTGGGTGTTTGCATCACCCGCAACGACAATCTGCGTGTTGTTGATCAATCTGATCAGGGTGAGAACCGTCCTTTTTTGTACGGTCTAAACCACTCAGTTCGGTTGTCACAACTTGGATGTCGCGTGAGCCGAACAGTGGATGTTCTGATTACAGCCACCACCAACTGGAAAATGCTGCCGCCTGGCCACAACGCCGTCCTTCCTCATCCCATAGCGTCCAGATCCGGGCGTTGCGAATCATGAATTGACGCCCGCACTGATCCACGCGAATGCCGGTGTAGGTGTTGATCGCGTCGCGCGCGAGGGCCTGTTTGAGAGAGGCCGCCCGTTCCTTCCGTTCCGACTGCGCAGCGGTGAGACGCGATGGCATGCCAACCATCTCGTCCCAGGGCCGCTTCCAAAGCCTGAGGGCGGTGGCGTTGGCGTAAGTCAGTGCTGGATCGCCTGATTTGTTGTGAGCCAGGACGGCCATGCTGCTGTTGAACAGCTCCTGTGCAGCCAGGCGTCGGGATGTTCCCGGACGGTCGCTGGCCAGTAGAGGGCTGTCGAAGGCGCGCCGATGGGAGAGCAGAAGAATTTCGACGAGGCCCTGGACCTCCCGGGTCTGCCAGGGGGCGGTTTCAGGCACCTGCCGTCATGGCTTCCACCATGGCCTGTTGCGCAAGCGCTTGTCCCTGTTCCCTGAGATGGGAGAGGAAACGTGGTCGCGCCTCTGGAAAGCGCGGTTCTTCGGCCAGAGGGAGATCTCCGGCCGCATCCAGGCCGGTGTCGCCCTCCATGGCTGGTGTGATCACTACAAGATCACCATCGAGGCTGGCGTCGTAGCGCCACCAGAGCGTGGGATCGAGAACAGCCGGGTGGGGAGGCGGCGGTGTGTCGTTCGTTGGCGAGATGGCATCCGTGGTGGCGTCTTCGTTGTCTTGCTCATCACTGGTCACCTTGGCTTCCAGGGCCTTCAAACGATGATCAGCAAGGTCTTCCAGAAGTTTGGCCCGCGTGCGTCCCCGCAACTGGAACAGCACAAATGGATCCTCGCTGAACCGTTCCCCCATCAGGAAGTACACCGCACTGATGTGTTTGCAGGGATTGGCTTTGTCGGGGCAACTGCACTCGCTGCGCACCTCTTGAAGCTTGAAGGGGAACAGACGCCGGCCGCTGGCGGCAAAGGCACGTTCGATATCGGAAGGCATGATGCCGGCCAGCAACTGGGCGGACCAACGGGCCTTCTGGGTCAGAGCCTCCAGCACGTAACCCCAGTCCTCATCGCTGAGCACGTCGAGCCAGAGCTTCACCTTGTAAGGGTCTTCGCCGGTGCCCTGCACCCTGGCGTGCACCCGTCGTCCCTCGAAGCGAATCGAGGTCACATGCCCCTCCCGGGCATAGGCCCAGGCGCGTTCCAGGCGTTTTTTAAAGCGGTAGGAGTTGATCAACTCCATCCACTGCTCGACCCACCAGGGCTGCTGACCGAGGCCGTCGTCCCCCAGGGAGGTGTTGATGCCGGTTCCGTTGGGTGTGATGGTCATGGGTTTCGCGTCTCGTTGTTCTCCAGGCTCACCAGCTCCTTGAGTTGGCTCATATCGAGACCACCGAGCCACTCCTCACCGGAGCCCACGATGTCTTCCGCCAGTCTGGACTTCTCCCGGATCAT